>JAYUAK010000027.1:0-2643 GCA_043741335.1 Actinomycetota bacterium | reverse complement strand
GTCATCGGCCCCCTCCCTCGTCGGCTCCGAACTATGCCACAGGGTCGGGCGAGCGGATGGTCCGGGGCTTCGTGCGACGGGAGCCGTAATGAAGATTTCCGACCCACGTAATGGCCGGGACAGCGGTCGGTAATGGGTCGGCGGCTAGCGTCGAGCTGTTCCCGAAGGTCGATATCACGACGGAAGGGAGGCGGTCTTCGGCCTCGGGCGACTCGGTCCTGCGCCGCGGCCGTGATGGTCGGCGCACAGATCTTGGGAGGTCGACAGTATGTTTCGAACGTTCATCAGATCGCTCGCAAGGGTCGGAGTCGTTTCGACCCTTGCACTATCCACCACCCTGCTCGCAGCAACGTCCGCCACGGCTGCGCGTCCCGTCGGTGAGGTCTTCACGCTGACGAACTCGCCGAGTGGCAACGCGGTGCTTGCGTACAACAGGTCCTCGGACGGCTCATTGTCTCCGATCGGGGCCTTCTCGACCGGCGGACTCGGAACCGGTGGAGGCCTCGGGAACCAAGGAGCGTTGGCGCTCACGCCCAGCCATGAACAGCTCATCGCGGTGAATCCCGGCAGCGACACCTTGGCCTTGCTCAGGGTCCTGCCCCGTGGCTTGAAGCTCAAAGACGTCGTCGCCTCCGGTGGCGACCAGCCGATCAGCGTTACGATCAACCAGGACCTGGTCTACGTCCTCAACGCCGGGAGTGGCGGGTCCATCTCGGGCTTCAGGCTCAATGGGGCTCACTTGCGGGCGATCGCGGGTTCGACCCGTCCTCTGAGTGGTACCTCAGTCGGTGCCGCGCAGGTGTCTTTCAGCCCCGATGGCGGCGTGCTGCTCGTCACGGAGAAGGCCACGAACCTGATCGACTCCTACGTGGTCAACGGCGAAGGGACCACGACCGGCCCCACGCCCCAGGCGTCGAGCGGTTCGACCCCGTTCGGGTTCGCCTTCGGGCCGAGCGGCCGGGCGTATGTGTCAGAAGCCTTCGGCGGTGCCGCGGGCCAGAGTGCCGTCTCCTCGTATGGCGTCTCTGCCGATGGGACGCTATCCGTGGTGACGCCGAGCGCGCACGACACGCAGTCGGCAGCGTGCTGGGTCGTCGTGACCAACGATGAGCGGTTCGCGTACACGACGAACACCGGTAGCGGGAACGTCTCTTCCTTCGCCATTGCGGCCGACGGCAGCCTGACGCTGCTGAGTGCGGTCGCCGGGGCGACGGGGGCGGGCCCGATCGACATGGCGCTCACGAGCGGGGATGGGTTCCTCTACACATTGGACAGCGGAGCCCATTCGATCAGCGGGTTCTCGGCGAACCCGGACGGTAGCTTGTCGTCTATCGTTGGCATCTCCGGACTCCCGGTTGGAGCGAACGGTCTGGCGGCTTTCTGAAAACGGGGATCAGGTGCCGGAGGGTTCGCTTGCTGACGCGTCCTCCGGCACCCGCCTCTTCCGAAGAGTTCGCAGCTTCATCGAGACTTCATGCGCCGCGTCGCATGCTCGCCGTGGGGAAAACGATGGAAGGGAGACCCATGGTGAAGAAGAAGATCGTCGCAGTCATCGGTATCGCCGCGATCGTCGCTGCGACCGTCTAGCTTGTCAGCGCCGGAGCGGCGGCGAGAACGCCGACCACGTCCACGTACGAGCCGGTGCTCGATCCGGCGAACTTCGTGAGTGTGATCGACAATCCGTACTTCCCGCTCCCCGTCGGCAGGGTGCTCGTTTACAAGGAGACGAGCCCAACCCACTTCGCCACGGTCACCGTCACGAACCAGACCAAGGTGATCTAAGGCATCACCGCCACGGTCGTCACCGACAACGCGACGACGCCGCAGGGCAAGGCGCTGGAGACGACCATCGACTGGTTCGCGCAGGACAAGCAGGGCAACGTGTGGTACCTCGGCGAGGACACCAAGGCCTTCTTGCCGAACGGCCAGGTGGAAACCTCCGGATCGTGGACGGCCGACGTCAACGACGCGGAGCCCGGCATCATCATGGAGGCCGCCCCGCAGATCCCCGACTCGTATCGTCAGGAGTACTTGAAGGGTCAGGCCGAAGACTCCGCGTGGATCGTCGGTATCGGTGGATCGCTGAAGATCCCCTACGGAACCGTGCACAACACGTTGACGACGCTCGAACACTCGGCGCTCGAAACGAAGGTCGTGGAGGAAAAGATCTACGCGCCGGGGCTCGGGGTCGTGTGGGCGAAAGACATCGCCGGCGGAAACGGGAGCGGACGCCTCGAGCCGGCTACGACCTCACAGATCGTAATAGAGATGAAATTCGTACGGGTGGGGGCGCAGGCGAACGGCGTCGAGCTCGTGGATGCGCTTGTACTCGATCCACGTGTCGATGACGTCTTGGGTGAAGACCCCACCCTCTAGCAGCCACTGGTGATCGTTCTCCAAGTTGTCGAGCACCTCTTCGAGTGATCCAGGCACCTGCTTGACCATCGCCTTCTCTTCGGGCGGCAGGTCGTACAGGTCTTTGTCCATCGGCTCGGGCGGCTCGATCTTGTTCTTGATCCCGTCGAGGCCCGCCATGAGCATCGCGCTGAACGCGAGGTACGGGTTGCACATAGGATCCGGGGTCCGGAACTCCAGCCGCTTCTGCGCCGGGCTCTTCGAGAACACCGGGATCCGGATGCAGGC
>JAYUAK010000026.1:0-6265 GCA_043741335.1 Actinomycetota bacterium | reverse complement strand
TAATCTGCCAAATGGTAGAGAACCTCGCCGAGGGCGCGACGGAATCGATCGTCGATCGGCTTTCCGGGAAGCGGATCCTGCTCACGGGCGTCACCGGGTTCCTGGGGCAGGTCGTCTTCGAACGTCTCTTGGGCGACGTGCCTGAGGCTCGGATCGTGCTGCTCGTCCGTTCCCAGACCGGTTCGAGCTCCCGCGACCGCGTGGAGTACCTGTTCCGCAAGCCCGCCTTCGACGTGTTGCGTGGCCGGCTCGGTGAAAAGGGCCTGCGCGCCCTCCTGGACGAACGCGTGACGGTGATCGACGGGGATTTCTCCCTCGGCGTGCCGCAGCTCCCCGGCGACCTCGACATCGTGATCCACTCAGCGGCGACGGTCTCGTTCGATCCGCCGATCGACGAAGCCTTCCAGACGAATCTGTTCGGTGCGATGAACCTCTACCGGGCCGTGGTGCAGAGCGGTTCTCGCCCGTGCCTGGTGCACGTCTCGACGGCCTACGTCGCTGGCGTGGCCAAAGGCGTTGTTCCCGAGGCCACGCTCGATCACCGGGTCGACTGGCGAGCCGAGGGCGAGCTCGCGCTCCAGGCGCGCCAGGACGTGGAGGCGCAGTCGCGTCGCCCGGAGATGCTCGACGATTTCATGGACAAGGCCGCCAAGGAGCATTCGCGCGCGGGCCCCATGACGGTGGCCGAGGACGCGGAGCAGCGACGCAAGGATTGGGTGTCGAAGCGCCTGACGCGATATGGACGTTCGCGTGCTCGCTCGCTCGGTTGGCCCGATGTCTACACGTTCACGAAGGCGATGGGCGAACGCGCCGTCGAGGAGCTCGCCGATCTGGAGGATCTGCCGCTCTCGATCGTTCGGCCCTCGATCATCGAAAGCGCGCTGTTCCATCCGGCCCCGGGGTGGATCGACGGGTTCAAGATGGCCGACCCGATCATCCGCGCGTACGGCTTGGGTCAGATACCGGAGTTCCCTGGCATCCCGGAGGGGATCGTCGACATCATCCCCGTGGACATGGTCGTGAACGCGATGCTCGCGGTCGCCGGCACGCCCCCGGAGCCGCGGCGACCCGCGTACTACCACGTCAGCTCGGGGACCCGGAACCCGCTCCAGTACCACGCGCTATACCGGTACGTTCGTCAGTACTTCGAAGCACATCCGTTGCCGGAGCCCGGGCGCGGCGAGCACAAGGTTCCCGAGTGGTCGTTCCCCGGCAACCTGAGCGTGGAGCGAATGATCAAGCGGGCGGAGCGCTTGACCGATATCGCCGAACAGGTCGTCACTCATCTGCCCAAATCGAAGCGGATGCGCGATGCCGTTTCGCGCGTCGACCGCGACAAGGCGCGCGTGGACTTCGTGAAGCGGTACTCGGATCTGTACGGGGCCTACACCGAAGCCGAGGTCATCTATACCGACGACCGGATGCTCGCGTTGTCGAACTCGCTCGATACCTCCGACCGCGATCGGTTCCCGTTCGATTCCGCGATCATCGACTGGCGCTACTACCTCCAGGACGTGCACTCGCCGGCCGTCACCCAGAGTCTGCGTGAGCTTTCGAAGCGATCGCGTGAAACGCCAGTCGTGAAGATCCGCGAACGCGACGTACCGACGGTTGCGCTGTTCGACATGGAGGGAACGATCATCACGTCGAACGTGGTCGAGTCCTACGTGTGGACGAAGATGGCCGATCTGGCGCCCGACGAGTGGCCGAAGGAGCTCGTGAGCGTCTTCGGGAAGATCCCCTCATACCTGCAGATCGATCGGCGAGACCGGGGCGATTTCCTCCGCACGTTCTTCCGGCGATATGAGGGCGCGTCAGTCGAGGGCGTCCAGCGCCTGATCGATCATCACGTGGGCGAGTTCATGCTGCAGAAGGCGAGCGGCGCCTCGATCCGCAGGATCCGCGAACATCGCGCGGCCGGGCAGAGAACGATCCTGATCACCGCCGCCGCCGAGATATTCGTGCGACCGCTCGCGCCGTTGTTCGACATCGTGATCGGTTGCGAGCTGGAAGAGCGAGACGGCCGCTATACGGGGTTCATGTCGTCTCCGCCACTGGTGGGTGAGGCGCGTGCGGCGTGGCTCCGGCGCTACGCCCAGCAAGAAGGCATCGACCTGAAGCAGTCCTACGCGTACGCCGACTCGTACTCCGATCTGCCGCTCCTGCGCGCGGTGGGAAACCCGGTCGCGGTCTCGCCCGACTCGGCGTTGTACCGGTACGCGCGCCGCCGTCGGTGGCCGATCGAGCCGTGGGCCATGTCCAAGGGCATGCCGCGCGTTCGCTTCCCGAAACCGGCGGTCCGATGAGATCCGCGACCTGCATGTCGGCGCTGGCCTGATGGCGCTGTCGCTCGAGCTTTTCCGATCGGCACCCAGATACTTGGCGGCGCGCGCCGTGGGTGCAAGGGCCCCCGGCTTGGTGGCTGGTCCGCTTGCACCGCTCCGCCTGGCGAATCCGAGGGATCCGGAGCCCCGCGGCGACGATTGGACACGGGTGAAGCCCCGGCTGTCGGGGATCTGTGGCAGCGACCTGGCGACGCTCGCCGGGAAATCGTCGTTTTACTTCTCGCCGCTCGTTTCGCTCCCGTTCGTGCCCGGTCACGAGGTGGTGGGCGAGGTGCTGGACGACGTGGAGGGTCTGAAGGCGGGCGATCGCGTGGTGCTCGCGAGCGTGCTCAACTGCGCGGCCCGTGGGTTGCGGCCGTGCGCGAATTGCCGCGCCGGGGCTTTCAACCGGTGTGACTCCGTGACGACCGGCGATCTGAAGGCAGGGCTGCAGACGGGTTACTGCGCCGACACCGGAGGTGGGTGGAGCCGGATGATGTTGGCACATCGCTCGCAGTTGCACCCGGTGCCCGCCTCCATGGATGACTCGGTCGCCGTGCTGCTCGAGCCGTTCGCCTGTGCGATCCACGCGGCGCTGCGCGCGAACGTCCCCGACGGGGGATCGGTGCTGGTCGTCGGGGCCGGCACGGTCGGACTCCTCACGTTGTTGGCCGTGAAGCTGTTGACCCGGGCGGACCACGTGATCGTCGCGGCCAAGCATCCAGTACAACGAGCCGCTGCGCGTCTGGCCGGAGCCGACGTCGTGGTCGTCCCCGATCACGCCGTCAAGGCGGTGCGTCGTTCCGAGCATGCCATGAAGCTGTCGCCCGAGCGCGGGATGGATTTCCTTCTCGGCGGCGTCGACGTGGCGATCGAGTCGACGGGTTCCAGGAGCGCGCTCGATCTTGCGCTCCGCACCACGAAGGCCGGTGGCCGGGTCGTGTTGAGCGGCATCCCGGGACCGGGCGCCGATCTTACGCCCGTGTGGTTCCGCGAGCTGGAGCTCGTCGGCGCCTACACGAGTGGAACGGAGCACGTCGGCGACACCGATCGCTCCACGTTTGACATGGCGATCGAATTGGCGAGCGGCTTGCCGCTGCTTGCCGACATGGTCGGTGCAACCTATCCGCTCGAGCGGTGGCGCGAGGCGATCGACCACGCGCTCGGCGCCGGCCGGCTCGGCACGTTCAAGGTGGCGTTCGCGCCGCAAGAGACCTGAGGAGAGAGCCCGATGCCCAGACCCGGATTCGTGTTGGAGGTCGACGAACGGACCCCGCCCCTGCTGGTGCACCAGGGAGAGGGATTTCGCATGCAGCGCTTCCCGCTCGGCTCGCGGGTGGTGTACCCGCCTGACTCGCTGCCGGGCATCAAGGACATGAACGCGGCAATCCGCCAGGCGCTCTTGCATCCGATCGACGCCGAGCCCCTGCCCGAGCTGCTCACGCCCGGCATGAAGCTCACGATCGCGATCGACGACATCTCGCTTCCGCTACCCCCGATGAAGACGCCGGATATCCGCCAGCGGATCATCGAGCACGTGATCGAGCTGGCCGCGCGCAAGGGCGTCGAGGACGTCAAGCTCATCGTCGCAAACGCGTTGCACCGCAGGATGACCGCCGAAGAGATCAAGCGCATGGTCGGCGAGCGGGTGTTCCGTTCGTTCTGGCCGAAGGACCTGGCGAACTTCGACGCCGAAGACCCCGACGAGCTGACGGAGATCGGGGTCACCGACCAGAACGAGGTCGTTGAGATTTCGAAGCGTGCCGCGGAGTCCGACCTGATCGTCTATGTGAACATCAACCTGGTGGCCATGGACGGCGGGCACAAGTCCGTTGCGGTGGGCCTCGCGAGCTACAGGAGCCTGAAGCACCACCACAACGTCGAGACGATGATGCACTCGCAGTCGTACATGGACCCGCGTCCGGGGCACAGCGCCATCAACGACTCGTGCACGCGGATGGGACGGCTGCTCGCCTCGAGCGGTGTGAAGATCTTCCAGATCGAGACCACGGTGAACAACGACACGTTCCCGTCGAACCTCGGCTACCTGAACAAGCGCGAATGGGAGTGGTCCGCATACGACCAGGCGCTGATGATGGGGGCGAAGAGAGCGAACGACCTGGCGCCGCCTCGCGTGCGTCGAGAGTTCTACCGAAGGATCGAGGCGCCCTACAAGTTGACGGGGATCAACGCCGGCGAGGTGGAGGCGGTGCACGAGCAAACGCTCGAGAACCTGCACCGCCAGCAGCTCGTGGAGATTCAGGGCCAGTCGGATGTGTTGGTGTTCGGCCTGCCGTACGTCTGCCCCTACAACGTCAACTCGATCATGAATCCGATCCTGGTCCACTGTTTGGGTCTCGGCTATCTGTTCAACATGTATCGGAACAAGCCGCTGGTGAAGCCGGGCGGGGTCGTCATCTTGTTCCACCCGGTTCCATGGGAGTTCCATCAGATCCATCACCCGTCGTACATCGACTTTTTCGAAGAGGTGCTGCGCGAGACCACCGATCCCGCGACGCTCGAGTCGAAGTTTGAGGAGCGGTACGCCACCGACCCCTGGTACACGCATCTGTACCGAACGAGCCACGCGTACCACGGTGTGCACCCGTTCTACATGTGGTACTGGGGCGCGCACGGGCGCGACTACGCGGGCGACGTGATCTTTGTCGGCGGTGATCCGAAGTCGGTCGCTCGCCTCGGCTACCGGACCGCGGGGACGTTTCGGGATGCGCTCGAGATGGCGAAAGACACGGTCGGTTCGAGCCCGTCGATCACGTACATGCACACGCCGCCGCTCGCGATCGCGGACGTGCGGTGAGGGGGCGATCGTGGCCGGCCTACGCGACGAGCTGAAGGAGATGTCCCGAGGGTTCCGTTGGGGCAGACGGCCGCTGGTGCCGCGGTCTGCCGAACCGTTCGCCGAACAGAGTGACGACATCGGTTTCCCGACCGACTGGGCACGGACCCAGGCGGGGACGGCTGCGCGGCAAGCCATCCTGAAGGGCGTGATGCACCCGCTGCTCAAGAACGAGCTTTCCTTGCGCGTCCACGGCCTGGACAATCTTCAAGGGGTCGAGCCGCCCGTGCTGTTCTTCTCGAACCACTCGAGCCACCTGGATGCGACGCTCATCCTGGCGACCCTCCCCGACAGGTGGCAGGCCAAGACGGCGGTCGGCGCGGCCCGAGACTACTTCTTCGACGTGTGGTGGCGGCAGGCATTCACCGCTCTCGTGTACGGCGCGTTCCCGATCGATCGTTCGCGGGGAGGGCAGGGAGCAGTCGACAAGGCGCGCGAGCTGATCGAAGAGGGCTGGAGCATCGTCGTGTTCCCGGAGGGAACCCGGTCGCAGGATGGACACGTGCAACGATTCCGCCACGGGGCGTCGCGCCTGTGCTTGGAGCACGGGATCGGCGCGGTCCCGATCGCGATCCTCGGGGCGTTCCAGGCGATGCCCAAGGGCCGATTCTGGCCGAAGACCGGGCGACCGACGGTGACGCTTCGCTACGGTCGTGCCCTGTACCCGGGGGAGGGGGAGACGCACCAGGAGTTCTCCCGACGGATGGCGCAGGCGGTCGCGAGCTTGTTCGACGAGGACCGCACCACCTGGTGGGACTCGCTGCAGCACGCCGAACGCGACCAGACGCCGTCACTCGCCGGACCGCAGGGGCCGGATTGGCGGAAGCGGTGGGAAGGGTCGCGACCCCTATCGCGACGGGGCGAGCTCAGGACCTGGGAGTAGATCCGTGCCCCGGACGGGTGGCGAGAAGCGCAAGGGCACGCTGGTCGAAGAGGCCATCCGGCAGTTCGGTCGCGAGGGATACAACGGCGCCAGCCTCGATCAGATCGCGACCGCCGTCGGGGTCCGCAAGCAGACGCTGCTGTACTACTTCCCGACCAAGGATGCGTTGCTCGAGGCGTGCATGTCCGCCGCCGGCGAACG
>JAYUAK010000025.1:0-2647 GCA_043741335.1 Actinomycetota bacterium | reverse complement strand
CGCCACCGGTCTTCTGCGCGCCCGTCGGCGAGGCGGAGGCTCGATCGCCGGGGGGTCTGCGTGGCTTGCGCTTCTTCGTCATGCCACTAGATCGTTGCAGCCTGCTCGCGAGCGACGCCCTTGTACGGTCGGCCGCCGAACCCAGGAGCTTCGAACTGGGACGAGAAATCGAACGCGACCGCGAGACTCACAGTGCTGCACGTCTCGAGCCGGTGCCAGGCGACGACCGCCATCTGCACACCGGTCGGCAGCTGCCCCGCAGCCCCTTGGTCGGGGAAGTCGTAGGGGGCGATGATGATCTTCGCTTGACCGATGTTCGCGTCGGATGGTGGTTGTCCGTAGAACGCCACGAGGTCGTCGAGTGCCTTGCCGGTCGTGCCCGGGGCGTACCAGATGATCACGGCGCCGTGCTCCATCGAGTGGATCGTCCGGTACACGTCGGGGGGCGAGTCGTAGATCCCGGCCGGGAGCGGCACGGGGTTGTGGGGTCCCGAGGCCGGAGGGATGGTCGCATACGTCGAGAGCTGGGGGGCTGTAGGCGCGTCCGACTGCCCGATGTGCGCGTGATCGATCGAAGGGTCGGCGCCCGGTGCGTTCGCGTAGTTGGGCGTCGTCTGTACCGAATCGCATCCGGCCGACTGTGTGGCGGCCGGCGCTTGCTTCAACAGGTCGGCAGCCGATGCGATACCGCCTGAGCTGCCGCTGTTTCCACCCGAAGTGAAGAAGACGGCGACGACGACCACGACGACAGCGACGACGACGAGGCCCAGGCCGATCGAGCGGCTCCGACGGCGCCGGGCCATGCGGCGCTGGATCTCTTCGCGCTTGAGCCTGGCTTCCTCGCGACGTTCGGCTTTCGTGGGACGACGGCCGTCGTTGCCGGAGCCGCGTCCACCTTGGTTGCTTCCTGCCACGTGCGCTCGATCTCCTCGATGTGGGTGCGCAAGCTTACCGACCGCGGCCCGTTTGCGCCGCGTCCGGTCCCTGCCTATGCTCGGGGCGGTCTTCCCCGCAGACGGCCGGCGTGACGCGAACCGGCACGGCATTGGGGGAGGGGCATGGCCACGACCGATCAAGATCGGCTGATCAAGGTCGGGGACCCGCGGATGAGCGGGCTCGATCGGTTCTTCAAGATCTCGGAACGCGGATCGTCCGTGCGCACCGAGGTCATCGCCGGGTTCGCGACGTGGCTCACGATGGCCTACATCCTGTTCGTGAACCCCGCGATCCTGGGGGCGGTCCCGGACAGGGCCGGCACGGTACTCGCGTTCCCACAGGTGCTGACGGTGACCGCGCTCGTCGCGGGCATCATGACGCTCGCCATGGGCATCTACGCGAACTACCCGTTCGCGATCGCGGCGGGCCTCGGACTGAATGCGTTCGTGACGTTCTCCCTCGTCGCCACCCTCGGGCTCACGTGGCCGCAGGCGATGGGCGTGATCTTGATCGAAGGCGCGATCATTTCGGTGCTCGTGCTTACCGGGTTCCGTGAGGCGGTGTTGAACGCCATCCCGATGGATCTGAAGCGAGCGATCGGTATCGGGATCGGCCTGTTCCTGGCGATCATCGGCCTGGTGAACGGCGGCATCGTGGTGAACAGCGACGCCACCTTGATCACCCTGAATCCGAACCTGTCGAACCTGCACGTGCTCACGTTCGTCGTGGGCCTCGCGCTCACCGCCGCGCTCGTCACCCGCAAGATGCGGGGCGGCCTGCTGATCGGCATCCTCGCGACGACCGTGTTCGCGATCATCTTGAACCAGGGGTTCGGCCACTCGGCGATCTGGGACAAAGGGATCGCGCACATCCCGGACAAGATCGTCGCGTCGCCGGACTTCGGCTTGCTCGGCAAGGTCAACTTCGGGGTCTTCGACGTGCTGGGTCTGGCTACGGCCGCTGCGGCGATCCTTGCGGTGATGCTGTCGGACTTCTTCGACACGATGGGCACCGTGGTGGGGCTGGCCGACGAGGCCGGACTGCTCGACGAGGAAGGAAAGCTCCCGGGCATCAACCGCGTGCTCTTGGTCGACTCAGTGGCCGCGGCTGCGGGAGGCCTCGCGTCCTCGTCGTCGAACACGACCTACATCGAGAGCGCCGCAGGGATCGGCGAGGGCGGTCGCACCGGTCTCACATCGGTCGTCGTCGGCGGGCTGTTCCTGCTCGCGATCTTCTTCTCACCGATCGCGGGTGTCATACCCAGCGAAGCAACCGCGCCGGTGCTCGTGATCGTCGGCTACTTCATGATGCAGTCCGTTGGGGAGATCTCGTGGCGAGATCCGGCGATCGGTATCCCGGCGTTGCTCACGATCGTGATGATGCCGTTCACGTACTCCATCACGAACGGTGTCGGCGCGGGCTTCCTCGCCTACGTTGCCATCAAGGTGTTGCAGGGCAAGTTCCGCGAGGTGCACCCGCTGCTGTACGTGGTGGCGGCGATCTTCGCCTGGTACTTCGTCCACGGATTGCTTGCCTAGGTCGGATCGAAGCGGATGGAAGCGAATCAAAGCGGAACGAGGGCGGGGCGCGAAGCGCCCCGCCCTCGGCGCGTTCTCCCGGCATCTTAGGGTTCGATCACGCCTTCCCGGAACAGGTCTTCGTTCGCGGGTCGGACCAGGTCTCGCGCACGGCCGTGGGGGGGGCCCCCCCC
>JAYUAK010000024.1:0-14220 GCA_043741335.1 Actinomycetota bacterium | reverse complement strand
CCGAGGGTTACGCGCGGACGTCGAAGAACTCGGTCCAGTCCGCCGTGGCGGATTCGCCGGTGCCTTGGATGAACTCCTCGACCATCTCGCGCGCTGCGTCGTCGCTGAACTGCACGGGCGGCGACTTCATGAAGTAGGCGGAGGGGCCGATCAGCGGACCGCCGATCCCACGGTCGAGCGCCTGCTTCACGCATCTGACTGCATCGATCACGATGCCCGCGGAGTTCGGGCTGTCCCACACCTCGAGCTTCATCTCGATGATGAGCGGGACATCGCCGAAGGACTGACCCTCCATGCGGATCTGCGCCCACTTGCGGTCCTCGAGCCAGGGAACGTAGTCCGACGGACCGATGTGGATGTTGTTCTTGTCCAGCTCGCGGCGGAGTTGTGACTGCACCGACTGCGTCTTCGAGATCTTCTTCGACGTCAGCCGATCCCGCTCCAGCATGTTCATGAAGTCCATGTTGCCGCCGAAGTTCAGCTGGTATGTGCGATTCAGTTTGACGCCGCGGTCCTCGAAGAGCTTCGTGAGGACGCGGTGCGTGATCGTCGCGCCGACCTGGCTCTTGATGTCGTCGCCGATGATCGGCAGGCCCGCGTCACCGAATTTCTTCGCCCACTCCACCTCGCTCGCGATGAACACCGGCAAGCAGTTGACGTAGCCGACGCCGGCGTCGATCGCGGCCTGCGCGTAGTGACGCGCGGCTTGCTCGGAGCCGACCGGCAGGTAACAGACCAGGACATCGGCCTTGGTGTCGCGCAGAACCTGCGCCACGTCGACGGGATCCTGATCAGATTCCACGATCGTCTCGCGGTAGTACGTGCCCAGCCCGTCGAGCGTATGACCTCGCTGCACCGTGACGCCGGTCGGCGGCACGTCGGCGGCGAAACGGATCGTGTTGTTCGGCTCGGAGAAGATGGCCTCCGAGACGTCTTGTCCGACCTTCTTCGCGTCCACGTCGAATGCGGCCACGACCTCGATGTCGCTGATGTGATAGCCGCCGAGATCCACGTGCATCAACCCGGGCACGCGGTCCTCGGGGTTCGCGTCCTTGTAGTACTCGAGTCCCTGCACCAGGGACGAAGCGCAGTTGCCCACGCCGACGATCGCCAGACGAACCTTATTCATGAAGCGCGCTCCTTCCTGCGAAGCGTCGCGGCGCGGCGCTTCGTCCCCCCGGGAGTTGTTGCGGTGCGGTGGCGCTCGGCCTGGATCAGACCTTCGAGCCACGCGATGTCCGATTCGGTTGCGTTCCGCCCGTGCTCCATGAGCGCGAGCGTGTAGTCGTCGACCCGCTCGCGTGTTGCACGGAGCGAGTCCTTGATGGTGGACAGACGCTCCTCCAGGAGCACGCGTCGCCGTTCGAGCAGGCGGATCCGCGTCTCCGGAGGCAGATACTTGAAGAACGCAAGGCGCACGCGAAAGCGCGTGTCCTCGGTCGAGTTGTCGTGCGGCGTCTCCTGCAGCAGCTCGAAGAAGAGCTTCTCGCCCTTCTCGGTGACCTGGTAGACGTTCTTCCTGCGGCCGCCCCGCTCCTCGTCGCTCGGGACGCTCTCGACGGCGCCCTCTTTTTCCAAGCGCCGAAGCGACGGGTAGAGCGATCCGTACGAGACCCGCCAGAAGCCGCCCAGTGACTCGCCGAGCTCCCGAGAGAGCTGGTAGCCGTGCATGGGCTGCTCCTTCAGCAGGCCGAGGATCGCGAGTTCCAGCATGCGAGTGGGTACCCTTCGTTCGAGGTGATCGTGGCTCGGTGATCGCGGTCTGGATATATCGACCGCGTATATCGGTTCGATATATCTAACCGCAAGGCTTGGGGAACGTCAACTCCCGCGGGTGCCGCCGGTTGAGGGCTGTCGCGCCTGGTCTGGGGCGGGATGGCTCCCTGCAAGGAGCGCGAGCGCCGCTGCGCCGAATCCTGCGCCACCACATCCGATCCAAAGCGCGGTGGGGCTGACGTGGTAGATCGACGTACCGACGAGCGGGCCGACGACGGCCGCCGAGGCATACATCATGCCGAGCGCCCCCTGATACCGGCCGCGAGCGTGATCGGGCGCTCGATCCGCCACGAACGCCGACGTCGCCGGCGACTCGACGATCTCGCCAAGCGTCCAGATGACGATCATGAGAAGCAGGCCGGGAACGGCCTTGATGAACGAGAGCTCCGCGAATCCCAGACCCACGAGCACCGCGCCGAGCGCGATCATTCGAGTTCGGTGCCGGTGCTGCGTCCATGCACTGATGGGGAGCTCGAACAACACGACCAGGACACCGTTCATCGCGAGGAGGGACCCGTACACCCGGGTCGAGTAGCCAAGGTCGGTCACGTGCAGGGCGAACGTGGTCGCGTTCTGCATGTAGATCACCGCCGTGACGAACACGGCGCCCAGCACGAGGAGGAATCCCCTGTCCGCGACGATGGACCGCCCAGCGCTTACGCGATCGCGCTCTTCGTGCTTCGTCGTCCGCGTGCCGTGCGGCAGCGAGGTGATCGCGATGACGGCGAATAGGCACGACGTGATCGCGTCGCCGACGAACAGCAAGTGGTAGGACTCTCCGGCCAAGATGCCCCCGAGCGCCAGTCCACCGGCGAAGCCGATGTTGATCGTCATCCGGTAGACGCTGAACGCTGCCACTCGGGCCTCGGGCGCCACGAGATCCGCGACGAGCGCGCTTGACGCCGGCCGGTAGAGCTCTCCAAAGAACCCGAGGAGGAACACCACCAGGACGATCGGCCACAGACCATCGACCCACACCAGTGAAAGCGCGAGCGCAGCTCCGCCGAGCATGGAGAGCACGATGGTGTTCCGCCTGCCGATCCTGTCGGCGAGCAGCCCGCCCGCGGCCTGCGCTCCGATCGCGCCGAGCCCGTAGCCGGCAAGCCCCAGGCCCGCTTGTGGCACCGAGTAGCCCCGGCTCGTCAGGTACAGCGTGATGAACACCAGTACGAATGTGCCGAGCCGGTTGACGAACGCTCCGACGAACAAGACCCACACCTCACGTGGCAGGCCTCGAAGGTTCTGTCGAAGGGTCGGGCGACCGGCGGACCGGGTCTGGCTCACTCGACCGCGCCGGGGCGACGGTAGCCGGTGACGTAGGGGGGCGGCTCGATCCCCGGCTTGAGATCCACAGCAGGCAAAGGATCGCCCGGAACCGTGCGAAGGGGGATGACGCCGGCCCATACCGCGAGGTCGATGTCCTCTTCCGGATCGATCGGCCCGCCGGTGCGCACTTTCGCGGATGCCTCGTCGAGCGGGAGCGCGAAGATCGCTGTCTCTTTGTACTCCACGTCGTTGGGTTCCCGGGCGTCGGCCGTCCGGCCCGGCACGACGTGCTCGGTCAGGGCGCGTTGCGCGATGTTCATCTCGTCGCGATCGGTCACTTCTCGCGGAGAGCCGAACACCACGACGGAGCGGTAGTTCATCGAGTGCTTGGGCGTCGAACGCGCAAGGACCAGTCCGTCGACGATCGTGGTCTCGATGCAGACCTGCGCGCCGGCGCGGAGCGCTCTGAGGGTTCGGCTCGCCTGCGACCCATGGACATAGAGCGTGTCGTCCACACGAACGTGGATGGTCGGGATGACACGCGGTTCGCCTTCGGGCGTGACCCAGGCGAGATGGCAGATCAACGCCTCGTCGAGGATCGCGTCGACCTTCTCGCGGTCGTAGGCGCCTCGCTCGGCATGTCGATGAACGCGCGCGCGTTGCGAAGGAGCCTCGGCCATGGCGAGATGCTACCGAGTGTCACCGTTTGCTGATGGGCCTCCGGCGGTGCTACGTTGCGGCTGCCTCGGGATTACCCGAGGTGGTACGGAAGTCAGCGAAGTCCGGTGAGATCCCGGCGCTGTCCCGCAACTGTGATGCCTTCTTCCGAAGGCGAGCCAGGTCGCCTGCTCCGTGCCGACGGGACCGTTCTCGGTTGAGGAGCGTCCGTGCGGCTCTCGCCGCCGGAACATCTCTTCATCCTCCGAGAGAAGGAGGATGCCTCGTGATTCGAAGGACGCTCATCGCGTTCCTTGCGCTCCTTGTCCTGGCGATCCCCGCATGCGGCGACAGCTCCGCTCCCGGGGATTCGTCGAATTCAGGATCAACTCCCGCATCGGCCTCGCCCGAGAGCACGTTCCCGGTGACAGCTGGTGGCGTGACGCTTCTCGTGCAGCCGGAGCGGATCGTCTCGCTGTCGGCGACCGCCACCGAAATCCTGTTCGAGATCGGTGCGGGAGCGCAAGTCGTGGCGGTCGACGACCAGTCGAACTACCCCGCGGATGCTCCAACGACGAAGTTGTCGGGGTTCCAGCCGAACGTCGAAGCGATTGCCGGGTATGCGCCCGATCTCGTCGTGGTGTCGTTCGACCCGGGAGGTCTCGTGAAGAGTCTGAAGTCGCTCGCGATCCCCACGCTGGTCCAACCGGCGGCCGCGACCCTGCGTGACTCGTACCAACAGATCGCCGACCTGGGGATCGCCACGGGTCATCAGACGGAAGCGGAGGCGGTCACGACGCAGATGCAGTCGGACATCGCCGAGATCATCGCGTCGGTCCCCGACCTGTCGTCGACCATCAGGGTGTATCACGAGCTGGACGACACGTACTACTCGGCCAACTCGAAGACGTTCATCGGGAGGATCTATCGAGCGTTCGGCCTGGAGAACATCGCGGACGGCGCTCCTGCGAATGCAGGTGCCTACCCACAGCTGTCGTCCGAGTACATCGTGGGCGCGAACCCGTCCCTGATCGTCCTCGCCGACACGAAGTGTTGTCGGCAAAGCGCCGCAACCGTGCAAAGGCGTCCCGGCTGGGCGAGCATTGCCGCGTTCAGTACTGGACAGGTCGTCGCGGCCGACGACGACATCGTCTCCCGGTGGGGACCGCGCGTCGTCGAGTTCTATCAGCTGGTCGCCGACTCGCTGATCGCGATCGAAAGCGATCAGGCGGCGTGAGGATGGAGGCCACGGCGCACAGCGACGAAGGTGGCGTCGGGCTCTCGACGTCGGTCAGCTCGCTCGGCGTGCCGTGGCGATGGGCGGTCCTCTGCATCGCGGTGCTGGTGATTGCGCTCGTGGTCGGCGTCGCCGTGGGTCCGGCGGACCTCAGCCTCGCTGGGATCGCGAGGTCGGTCTTCGCCCGAGTCCCCTTCGTGCATGCCTCGAGCCCTCTCACCGTGTCGCAGGAATCGATCCTGTGGTCTCTTCGGATGCCGCGGGTCGTCCTGGGGGCGCTGGCCGGCGGAACGCTCGCCATCGCCGGCGCGGCCTATCAAGGAACGTTCCGGAACCCGCTCGCGGATCCCTATCTCCTGGGCGCGGCGGCGGGAGCGGAGCTCGGCGCGACGCTCGCCATCACGATCCTTCCCGGACGGGCCGTCGTGGGCGTCAACCTCGTCGCCGTGGCGGCGTTCGCAGGCGCCTCGCTCGCGGTGGCAGGGGCGTACGTGCTGGGGCGTTCGGCGGGGGGCATGCGGAGCGTGACCTCGTTGATCCTTGCCGGGGTCGCCATCGCGTCGTTCCTCACCGCCGTACAAACGTACCTCCAGCAGCGCAACGCCGATCAGATCCGACAGGTCTACGCGTGGCTGCTCGGCCGGCTCCAGACGGCCGGTTGGCAAGGCGTTTCGCTCGTCGCGCCGTACGTCGCCATCTGCGTCGTCGTCGTGGTCGCGCACCGGCGCGTGTTGGATGTGCTCCAGTTCGGAGACGACGAGGCCGCAAGTCTCGGTGTGCATCCGCGTCGCGTGCGATTCTGGGTCGTCGTCGCGGCGACGCTCGGCACCGCCGCGGTCGTCGCCGTCGGCGGAGCGATCGCGTTCGTCGGCATCATCATCCCGCACACGGTGAGGCTGATGGTTGGCAGAAGCTACCGCGTCGTGGTGCCGCTCTCTCTCGCACTGGGAGCGGCGTTCCTGGTGCTGGCCGACACGTTGGCGCGCGAGGTGGTCGCTCCCGCAGAGTTGCCGATCGGCGTGATCACGGCGTTCATCGGCGCGCCGTTCTTCATCATGGTGCTTCGCTCGACGCGGACGTCGGCTCCATGATCATGCTCGAGCACGTCTCGATCGGTTACGGAGACGCACCGGTCGTTCGCGATGTCTCTCTGGTCGTCCCGCCGGGAGGATGGTTGACGCTGATCGGCCCGAACGGCGCAGGGAAGACCTCGGTGCTCCGCGCCGTCGCCGGTCTGTTGAGCCATGACGGATGCATCGCCCTCAATGGCGTGGCGACGCGTGACCTTTCCCTCCGCGAGATCGCACGACGGGTGGCGATCGTTCCGCAGGAGCCCGAGGTGCCGCCCGGGATGACCGTGGCCGAGTACGTGCTTCTCGGTCGGACGCCCCATCTGTCGTATCTCGCCAAGGAGGGTGCTCGCGATCGACGGGTGGCCGGCGAAATCATCGAACGTCTGCGGCTGGGATTGCTGGCATCGCGAGAGCTCGGGAGGTTGAGCGGCGGCGAGCGGCGACGAGCCGTGATCGGCCGGGCTCTCGCCCAGCAGGCGCCGATCCTCCTGCTCGACGAGCCGACGGCGGCCCTGGACGTGGGCCGCCAACAAGAGGTCCTCGATCTCATCGTCGAGCTCCGTCGACAGGACGGCCTCACCGTCCTTGCCGCGATGCACGACCTGACGCTGGCGGGTCAATACGCCGACGAGCTCGCGCTCCTCGTGGACGGCCGGCTGGTCGTGTCCGGCCGTGCCGACGAAGTGCTGACCCAATCGGCCATCGAGCGCCACTACGGTGCTCGGGTGCGTGTGCTCCCCGTCTTGAAGGCCGGACGGGCGGTCGTGCCCGTACGGGAATCATCCGCGTCCACGGCCGACGACGAAGAAGACGAAGAAGAGGAGGTCCAATGAGCGCGGGCATGGATGCGATCCCTCCCATCGAGCCCCCGCAGCGCGCGACTCGAAAGGCGACGTCGCTCGTCTTGGTGAACACGGGCGACGGAAAGGGAAAGTCCACGGCGGCGTTCGGCACCGCGATGCGCGCCTCGGCGGCCGGCTGGCACGTCTGCGTCGTGCAGTTCGTGAAATCCGGGGCGTGGCGGACCGGGGAACAGAAGGCGAGCGCGACGCTCGGTATCGAGTGGTGGACCGTCGGGGACGGGTTCTCGTGGGACTCGTCCGACATGGAAGAGACGGAGGCCGTCGCGCGGGAGGGCTGGAGGACGGCTTCGAGCCTGCTCGCGGCCGGAGATCATCGCCTGATCGTCCTGGATGAGATCACCTACCCGATGAATTGGGGGTGGATCCCGACACAGGAGGTCGTGAACGCCATCGTTGCGCGTCCGGCCGATGTCTCGGTCGTGGCGACCGGTCGCGACGCTCCCGCCGAGCTCATCGCGATCGCGGACACGGTGACCGACATGCGAAACGAGAAGCACGCGTTCGACAGCGGCGTGCGCGCGATGCGCGGGATCGATTTCTGATGGCCCTCCTCGTCTTGCTCGGCGGAGCGCGCAGTGGAAAATCGGCCCTGGCCCAACGACTTGCCGCGGCGACGGATGCAGCGGTCACGCTGATCGCGACGGCTGAGGCCCGCGACGACGAGATGGTCCAACGGATCGCCACGCATCGCGCAGAGCGCCCGGCCGGCTGGACCACGATCGAGGAGCCGCTCGATGTCGCCGGCGCCCTCGCGGGCGTCCCTCAGCACGCGTGCGTCATCTTGGACTGCCTCACGTTGTGGGTCTCGAACCTGCTCCTGTCCGAATGGCCAGCGAAGCGGATCGAGGAAGAGGCGGCGCGGGTCGCAGCCATGACGGCAGAGCGCGTGGGTCCGACCCTGGTGGTGTCGAACGAGGTGGGCATGGGCGTGGTGCCGGCGTATGAGCTCGGGCGAGAGTTCCGCGACATCCAGGGCCGGGTCAACGCGGTGTTTTGTGAGGTCGCCGACAAAGCAGTGCTCGTGTTCGCCGGTCGTACGCTCGATCTGACTCCCACGAACGATCTGGTGGAGATGTTCGGGCGTGCGTGACGCCCGAGAGCTCGTCGCGACGACAACGGCCCGCATCGGTCCGGCCGACGCCGCATGCACCGCCGCCGCCCAGCGCGCGATGGACGGGAAGACGAAGCCTCGCGGCAGTCTCGGTCGCTTGGAGTCGATCGCGTCACGCGTCGCGGGGATTCGCCATATCGCGACTCCCGGGCCGGCTCCTTCGGTCGTGATCGTGGCGGCCGCGGATCACGGGATCGCCGCCGAGAACGTCAGCGCCTACCCGCAAGAGGTCACGGCACAGATGGTCCACAACTTCGCCGCCGACGGAGCCGCGGTCTGCGTGCTCGCTCGTCGAGCCGGAGCGCGTCTGGTCGTCGTGGACGCGGGTGTCGTCTCGGAGTTGGGCGATGTTCCCGGCGTGCTGTCCCGTCGGATCGGACCCGGCACCGCCAATGCGACTCGAGGCCCTGCGATGTCGACGGAGCAGGCCTTCGAAGCGTTGGCCGTCGGGATCGATCTCGTCGAAGCGTTGGTGACTGATGGCGCCGGACTCGTCGGCCTCGGGGAGATGGGAATCGCTAACACAACCTCGGCGGCCGCGGTCCTTGCGGCGCTGCTGTTTGTCGAGCCCGAGCTGGTGTGCGGACGAGGCACCGGGGTGGACGACGCGGGACTCGCCCGAAAGGTCGACGCGGTTCGGCGAGCACTCGCCGCGAATGCAGACTCGGTGGCGATCGGCGAACCGATTGGCGTCCTTGTCGCCGTCGGCGGGTTCGAGATCGGTGTGCTGTCCGGAGTGGTGCTCGGCGCGGCCGCCGCGCGTATCCCGGTCCTGATGGATGGCTTCATCACATCGGCGGCGGCCTTGGTGGCCGCGCGCATCGCTCCGTTCTGCGTTGAGTCGATGCTGGCGTCGCATCGGTCGACGGAGCCCGGTCACTCGGTGGTACTCGACGCTCTCGAGCTGGAACCGATCCTCGATCTCGGGATGCGCCTGGGCGAAGGGAGCGGCGCAGCGCTCGCGATCCCGATCGTGAATGCGTCCCTCGCGCTGCTCGAGGAGATGGCGACGTTCCACGACGCGAACGTCACCGACGCCGGGGCGTGATGCCGTGGACACGCGGGCCGATGGGGGCGGGATCGGCCGTTCGATCCTTGCGGCTACGTCGTTCCTGACTCGCCTTCCGATCGACCGCAAGGGTGCCGTCGGGCCGGCAGACATCGCTCGAAGCGTCGTCGTGTTCCCGGTGGTGGGCGCACTGATCGGCGCGGCCGCCGTGGGGGTGGCGTGGACGTTGGCGCTCGCCTTCCCGGCCGTGGTCGCCGCGGTCGGTGCCGTGGCGGCCGAGGTCGTCCTCACCGGCGGGCTCCACGTCGATGGCCTCGCCGACACGTGCGATAGCTATGCGGGGGCGACGCGCGAGCGAGCGCTCGAGATCATGCGCGATCACATGATCGGGGCATACGGGTCGGCGGCGATCGTCGTGGACCTGTTGCTGAAGACCGTCGTCATCGCCGAGCTCCTTGATCGACCGGGAGGACTGTGGACGTTGGTCGCCGCGGGGGCCATATCGCGAGCGATCGTCGGTGTTCTCGGGACCGTCGCGCCATACGCTCGACCGAGCGGCGGGATCGGCGGGGCCTTGAGCGATCACGGCCGAACCGCATGGGCGGTGGGCGCTGCCCTCCTCGGCGTGGCGATCGCGGCGGCGACCGCCGGCATCCGCGGGCTCATCGCGAGCGGTGTTGCCGCGGGCGTGGCGGCCGTATGGACATGGAGGTGCCGCCGTCGACTCGGTGGCATGACGGGAGACACGCTGGGAGCGACCGTCGAAGGAACCCAGGCACTCGTGCTCCTGGCCGGCTTGGCGTTCCGGTGACGTCGCCCCAGGCGACGTCGATCCTCTTCATCCGCCACGCGGAGTCGGCCGAGTGGGCCCGGCAGATCTGCCACGGAACGCTCGACGTCCCGCTGTCGGAAACCGGTGTCGAGCAAGCTCGCAAGCTGGCCGATCATCTCGAAGGCACACGGCTCGACGCCGTCTACGCGAGTCCACGCAGTCGCGCCCTCGCGACGGCTGCCGCGGTGGCCGCGAAGCAGGACCTCGAGCCCGTCGTCCGCGAAGCGCTCGCAGAGATCGACTTCGGGGTCTTCGAGGGTCGGACGTTCGATGAGATCGCCGCCTCACATCCCATGGTGTACGCGACGTGGATGCGCGAGCCAGCGAGCGTGCGGTTTCCGGACGGCGAGAGCTTCGGCGACCTGCAAGTCCGTGTGACCTCGGAGATCGAGTGGATTCGTCGGCGGCATCTCGAAGGCTCCGTCGCCGTCGTGACGCACGGAGGCGTGATCCGGGCGGCGCTTGCGGAGATTCTCGGATTGAACGGTGAGGCGATCTTTCGGATGGACCAGTCCTGGGGCGGCAGGACTCTCGTCGAATGGGCAGGCGATGAACCCATGCTCCGATACGCGAACGTCGGGATCTGAGGTTCGGCGGTCTTCGAATCCCTCCCACCCCCCGACCGTATGACCTCCGCGGGCCAAGGGGAACGGCTCCGTTTCATCGACGACGTCCTTCGGACTCGTTCCGAACATGGAGGTGGGGGATGAAACATCGCTCTGCGATCGCGAGCGTGATCGCGCTTGCGCTGGTCATCGGCGTGGTCTCTGTTTCGCTGGCGTCGGCACGTCGACAGGTCGCCATCCATCGAGGCACGGTGACGCCGCCCACGATCGAGTTCAGCTACTACGACAGTCACTTCGACGCGTACATCGAAACGGACATCTCGACCAAGAAGCTGGCCGCGAAGGAAGGCATCAATTACTCGGCAGTGATGGGGGAGGAGAAGGCCCACACGCTTCCGGCGCAGTTCGAGGTTCGTGGCCCGGCGGCCGACGGACAGCTCACGGTGTTCGGCTCGGAGCCCGGCGAGGACAGCTACACGCCGCTCTGGGACCTGGTGTACATCCGTTGGATGCCGGGCGTGACGCCGGTGCTCATCACCGTCGACGACCAGGTCGACCAGCTCGAGGCGGATGGCATGATCTCGGTACACCGGACCCCGATCGTGACGAACGCTCCGATCATCGGCGTGGACGTGACGCTCCCCCTAGGGGGTCAGCGACCCTCGAAGGGACCGGGTTCATCGCCGCCGTCGCGGCCGGTCTCGGACAGGAACCGCTCGATCTCTGACGCCAGTTCGTCGCCTGAGGGGATCCGTTCGTCGCCGGCGAGGGCCTCCAGCCGCTGCAAGTAGCCGGCTGCGTCCTCGTCGGAGGCGACCGCGGCGTCGAGTCGATCCCGCTGTTCTTGCGCGTCGCCGACGAGAGAACCGAGCGGCAGCTCCACTCCAAGATGGCGTCCCAGATGTTCCAGGAGCGCGATCGACGCGGCTGCGTAGGGGCCGCCAACGTAGTGCGGGACCTGTGCGAAGAAGCCGACCGCCGGGATGCCGGTCCCGCTCACCGCGAGCTCCAGGGTGCTGAGGGCCGCCCCCGGGACACGGAGCAGGCCCTGTGGACCCTGCACCTCATCTTCGTGAAGGAGGCCGGACTTGGAGGCGGTCGCGAGGATGGGGACCGGGCGTGTGTGGGGGACCGCCGCCGGGATCGCGCCCATGCTCACCCACTGGACGACACCCACACGAAGACACAGATCGAGCACGTCGGTTCCGAGGTGCCGCCAGCGGTAGTCCGGCTCGGGCCCCGTGAGGATCAGGAGATGGCGTCCACCCGCTTCCACGCTCCGTAGCACGAGCTCCGGCCACTCCAGTCGCGTGAGCGTTCCATCGACCACGTCGAGTACCGGGCGGCGCGCGCGATAGTCGTACAAGGCGTCCGCATCGAATCGAGCGACCACGTCCCCCCGGTCGCCGAGTGTCTCGGCTGCCCTCGTCGCAGCTCCCGACGCGTCGATCCACCCGTCGAACGCACCGATCATGACGGGAGCGACGAACGGCTCGTCGGCGGTCAATTCGTAGAGCGGAGCCACGCGAGCCAGCATAGCCCCGCGTCCCGGAGTGGCCCGCCGTAGGCTCTGCGACATGGCCGGACCACTTGCCCTCGTAGGCGGCGACGAGCTGAATCCCGGCAACGAGCCGCAGGACGAGCTGCTGTCTGTGGCTGCGGGGGACGGCCGGGCGTACGTGGTTGCCACGGCCGCCGCTCGACACCGACCGGAGCTTGCCGTCGCACACGCCCATGAATGGTTCGCGCGGTTCGGGTTGGACGTCCAGGAGCTCCCGGTTCGCACCGCCCGGCAGGCGCGCTCGGCGGATGTCGTCGCTCTTGCCTCGGAAGGACGGTTCTTCTACCTGGTCGGCGGAGACCCTGGGATCGTGCCGGAGGTGCTGCGCGACTCGCCTGCCTGGGAGGCGATCGTCTCGGCTTGGCGGTCGGGGGCGGCCTTGGCCGGATCGTCCGCCGGTGCCATGGCGATGGGGCAGTGGACCCTGATCCGGGGCCGGTTCCCCGGCGACCACCGGCGCGAGTATCGCAACGCCCTCGGCCTGGTGCCGGGTGTCGCCCTGCTGCCGCACTTCGCCTCGTTCGGAAAGAAGTGGGTGGCCTCGGCGCTTGCGGGACGACCGACCGAGAACGTGATCCTCCTCGGTGTGGACGAGCGTGCGGCCGCGGTGTGGTCCGCCGATGGCGTGTGGCGTGCCATGGGGGACGGAGGCGTCACGCTGATCACGACTCGGAGCCAGCGGCGATTCTCCTCCGGCGAAGCGATCCATGGGTTGCCCGCGCCGGACGGCGCCTGACCGACCTCGGTTCTATCCGCCGCGTTCCACGTGGCGGCGGAGCGCGCCGAGACGCTCGTCCCACTCGGCGCCGACGTCGACCATCCACTCCACCGCGTCGCCGAGCGGCCGCGGCGTGAGGCGGTACTGCCGCCGTCGGGTGTCGCCGGACACCTGGACGAGCCCTGCTTCCTCGAGCACGAGCAGATGCTTCGACACGGCCTGACGTGTGACGGGCAGCTCGGCGGAGAGCTGCGCGAGCGTCGTCGATCCGCCCTGCGATAACCGGCGGATCACCTCGCGGCGTGTTGGATCCGAAAGAGCGGAGAAGACCGCTCCTGGATCATCGTGTCCGCCGGTCACCTCCATCAGCCGTTCTCCGACATGGCGAGCGTCGGCGCGTCGGGGGCGAGGATGCCATTCGATTCGGTAACGGTGACTCGCGTGCCGTCCCTCTGAGGCTCGAGCGTGAACGTGACGACGGTGGCGTCGGCAGCGGAAAGGCCGGCTTCGAACGTTCGGAGCCCACGCCAACGGAACGCGAGGCGGCGCGGCGGATCGAGCTCGGTGACCAACCCGCGACGTTCGGTGCCGTCGGGCCAGCGGAAACGCACGGCGCCGCCGGGCCGGAAATCGATGTCGGCGTCCGCGCCGAACCATGCCGCCAGCGCCAGCGGATCGATGAGCGCATCCCACACTGCTTCGGCAGGAGCGTCGATCTCCACCTGCCTCGTGACCTGATCTTCCATGGTCCCTCCGCAAGGTGGCAACCGTTCGGTTGCCAGAGTGTTACCGTGGGTCGGGCAACCCAGCGGTTGCATGCTACAGGAGGTGGCGAACATGGGTGGTGGACAGGTTCTGGTCCCGACGGTCGCCGAGGCGACCGACCGTGGAGAGCGAGCGTTCGACATCTACTCGCGGCTATTGTGCGAACGGGTCGTGTTCTTCGGCAGTGTGCTCGACGACGACGTGGGCAACCTGATCGTCGCGCAGCTGCTGTATCTCGAGGCCGAGGATCCCGAGAAGGACATCGGGCTCTACATCAACTCGCCAGGTGGATCGGCGACCGCGATGTTCGCGATCTACGACACGATGCAAGCGATCCGGCCCGACGTCGCGACGTGGTGCATGGGGCAGGCGGCATCCGCAGGCGCAACGCTCCTCGCGTCCGGCGCGCCGGGGAAGCGTTTCGCATTGCCGAACGCGCGTGTCCTGATCCATCAGCCGCATGGCGGCGTGGAGGGGCAGTCGAGTGACATCGAGATCCAAGCACAGGAGATCGTGCGACAGCGCCGCAGGCAGGAGGAGATCCTGGCCGAGCACACCGGTCAACCGATCGAGAAGGTTCGCGCCGATACCGACCGCGACTTCATCCTGTCCGCCGAGGACGCGAAGGCGTACGGCCTGGTGGATGAGGTCGTGACCGATCGGAAGCTCCGTGTGGCGGCGTCGAAGGCGCCGACCGCGTAGGCGGCTTCGCGCGAAGCGCTCTCAGCGCACCAACCGGTACGCGGGTCCGTCGCGGGGGGGGGGGGCGCCCCCCCCCCGCGCCCC
>JAYUAK010000023.1:0-2664 GCA_043741335.1 Actinomycetota bacterium | reverse complement strand
CTCGATGGATGAGGACGATGTCGTCGGCGCCCACCCCGCCTCCGGCACGTAGCGCGAGATGTGCGCGGGCGGCCGCCACCGGCGCGTGGGAGATCGCGTTGAACCCGGCCGTGTTCCGGTCCAGGAAGCCGTGTACCTCGCGCGGCACATCCAGCCGCTCGAGCCACTCGTGGACCCGCGTGCGGACGCTTCCGGCGGATCGGCCGTAGGGCGAGAAGACAACAACCCGTGCGGAATCAGACGCGAGCATCGATGGTGGACTCCCATCGCCCGAGGACCGCCAATCGGTAGGCCATCGTTGCTGAACGTTCAGACCTCACGGTGAACTCCTTCACGCACTCGGCACCGTACAGACGGCGAAGGATCGAATAATCCGAGCGTAGAGCGCGATCGAGATCTGCCTGCAGGCCGGCGTCGAGCAGTAGCTTGATCGGGACCGCGAGGCCCTTCTTTCGGTCCGGGAGCGTCACGTCGGGGCACAGGCGGCGAAGTTCTTCGACGAGCGCCCCCTTCCCGAATTCGCGGCCCGGGCGGTCGGCGACGCTCGCCACCGCCGGATCGAGGAACGGCGTGCGCGACTCCAACCCACCCGCCATCGTGGCCCGATCGGTCTTCTCGAGGTACGTGTTCGGCAGCCAGCGCTGAAGGTCGAACCGGCGCGCAGCCTCCCTTCCACGACTGTCGCCGATGAGGCCGTCCCAGTCGGTGCGCAACATGTGGTCGATCTCGTCGCCCACGGGCGAGTGCCGCTGCAACGGGCCGAGCTCGAAGCCGGACAGCGAAGCGTGACTGCGGGCGCCACCCGTGCGAAGCAGCGCTTCGAGCGCCCGGTCGCGGGGTCGGTCGCCGCGTCGCTCGTTGATCCGATCGGCAAGCTTCTCGCCGAGGGGTGCCAGCAGCGGAATCGGATGTCGAGGAAGCCAACGGCTGATGCGATACCGCCCGTACCCGCCGAGCATCTCGTCGGCGCCCTCACCCGTGAGGACGACCTTGAGTCGTTGCCCGACATACATCGACAACGCGGTCACCGGGAGTGAGGCCGCGTCGCCGAAGGGTTCGCCCGAACCACGCAGGAACAGGTCCAGACTCGCCATCATGTCCGTGGCCCTCACTTCACGCACGTAGTGACGAATGCCGAGGGCCTTCGCATTGGCCGTTGCGAGCGAACTCTCGTCGATCGAATGAAGTTCGGGAAAGCTGATCGTGAACGCGCGCAGATCGGGCACCCATTGGCGGGCGATCGCGGAGATGAGCGTCGAATCAACGCCGCCGCTGAGGTACACACCCACTTCCACATCAGCGACCAGGTGGGCCTTCACCGAATCGCGCACCGCGGCCGCGAGGTCGACTTGTTCGGTAGGACGCTGCTGGCTGACCCGTCGCGTCTCTAGAGTGGTCGACCCGAGGGCGTCGATCGTCCACTGATGGACGACGCCCGGCAGGAGCTTTCGGATGTACAGATAGGACGTCAGCAACGGCCCGGAATGACCGAAGGCGAGGTAGCCCGCGAGGCCGATCGGGTCGACGACCCGGGCTTCGTCGAGGAGCAACAGTGGGCCGATCTCGGAGCACAGCGACACCCCGCCACCCGGATGGTCGAGCATGTACAGCGGTTTGATGCCCCACGGATCGCGCACAGCCGAAAGGCGCCGGGTTGCAGGGTCCCAATGCACGAACGCATACATCCCGCGCAGGCGATCGACGCAGGAGAAGCCGTCGCGCTCGATGAGTTGGAGAATGGTCTGCGTATCAGAGCATGCCGCCAGTTGATCGAGGCCGCTCGAGAGCTCCCTGTAGTTGTAGACCTCACCGTTGTACGTCATCGCGTGGCCAGAGGGTCGGACCGCCGGTTGCGATCCCTCTTCGCCAACTCCGATGATCGAGAGCCGCGAGTGCGCGAACATCACCGCGCCATCGTCGCTGAACCACACGCCGTGACCATCCGGGCCGCGGTGTCGCATCGCAGCGATGAGGTCGGCGGTTCGCTTCCGCCACAAATCGGGACGCGTCGTGGCGAATACTCCACACATGGGAAGGCGATGCTACCTAACCAATTCGTCCGCTGCCCGCCCACACCAGTTCGCCGCGCGGCACGCCGCACAGCACGACGCCGACCGTGTCCTTGCCCGCGAAGCGGAGGTCGCGCGCGACCTGTCGCACGTCAGCGCGTCGAGACGATCCGGATCGGGCAACGATGAGCGCCGTGCCGCCGAGCGCCACGCTGCTGGCATCGTCGCGCAGCGACCGACACGCGATCGCGTTCGGTGAACCCACCGTCTCCTTGATCGCGATGCTCAGGTCGGCGATGAACGCATCGACGTCGGCAGCCGTCCCGACAGGAATGACGTGAACGACGGTGGCACCGCGGTGGGCCATGGCGCTGGCTACCACTGCTCCGAGCTTGCGAATCTCCTCCGGGGCTGGGTTCTCGGCGAGAACGCCGAGAACCGACAATCCACTCGCAACTTCTACGTCGGTGAGCGAGCGAGCGCGACGATCCAGCCCGGCCATCAGGTAGGTGAGACCGGCGAGCAGCATGAAGCCGAAGACCAAGGCCCCGGCGCCGGCAGCCGAACGACGCAACGACGACTTGTCCACGGTGGTGCGTACGACCTGGATGACGCTCGATGGGTCGCTTCTAACCGCATTGATGGCCGCCAGCTT
>JAYUAK010000022.1:0-6315 GCA_043741335.1 Actinomycetota bacterium | reverse complement strand
AGTTCGCGCCGTGGATCGGGTTGCTCGCCGCGATCGGCATCGTCTACGCCGCGTTGGCATGTTTGGCGCAGAAGGACCTGAAGCGGTTGATCGCGTTCTCGTCTGTGGGCCATATGGGCTTCGTGATGCTCGGCATCGCGACGCTCACCACGATCGGCATCCAGGCGGCGATCTTCGGGATGGTGGCCCACGGCGTGATCACCGGCATGCTCTTCTTCTGCGTCGGGTCCGTCTACGACCGCTACCACACACGGCAGATCTCGGAGATCGGCGGCGGGATGTCGGAGATGATGCCGAAGCTCGCCGGGGTGTTCGCGTTCGTCGCGATCGCTTCGCTCGGCCTGCCGGGCCTCGCGGGGTTCTGGGGCGAGGTCATGGCCCTGCTCGCCTCATTCAGCCCGAACTCCGCCCTCGGACTGTCGACCGCGCTGTTCCGAGGCTTCATGATCGCGGGGGGGGTCGGCACGATCCTCACGGCCGGCTACTTCTTGTGGATGCTCCAGAGGGTGAACCTGGGCACGATGCCCGAGCGCTGGAAGGAGCATGCTTTCAAGGACACGCTCACCATCGAATGGGTCGCGTGGCTCCCACTTCTGCTTGCGATCGTGGCGCTCGGACTGTTCCCTCGCTTGATCTTCGGAGTGACCGACAACGCAGTGCACACGCTGATGTCGGTCTTCGGGGGTTGATCGGGCGACGATGAATCAGGCTATTGACTACCACGCGATCCTGCCGGAGCTGATCCTTTCCGGCACGATCCTGCTCGTCTTGGTGGTGGACGTCTTCCTGCCCGCCAGAAGGAAGTCGTGGTCGATGGTCGTCGCGCTCGTCGGTACGGTCGCGTCGCTTGTCGCGGTGCTCACGCTGATCGGCGACGTGCGAACGACATTCAGCGGATCGTTCGTCGTCGACAACTTCGCGATCTTGTTCAAGCTCTTCTTCCTGTCCGTCGCGGTCCTAGTGCTCGCGATCTCGTTCCGGTATTTCCGCGAAGGCGGCTTCTACCAAGGGGAGTACTACTTCCTGTTGCTCACCTCGTTCCTGGGCTGCCTGATGATGCCCTCGTCCCGCGACCTGCTGCTGCTCTTCATCTCCCTCGAGCTGGTTTCGGCGCCTGGCTTCCTGATGGCTGCGTTCCGCAAGAACGACCCGAAGTCGAACGAGGCGGGACTGAAGTTCTTCCTGATCGGGGTCCTCTCGACGGCCGTGATGCTCTATGGAATGAGCCTGATCTATGGGCTCACCGGCGCCACGCGGCTGGATGTGATCGCGCGCGGCCTGGCCGGGATCGGTGCGGCGCAGGAGACGCTCGCGTTCTCAGCCATCCTGTTCGTCGTCATCGGGTTCGCGTTCAAAGTGTCGGCGGTGCCGTTCCAGTTCTGGGCGCCCGACACCTACGAGGGCGCCCCGGTTCCCGTCGCGGCATTCTTGGCAGTTGCATCGAGCGCCGCCGGGTTCGCCGGCCTGTTGCAGCTCATGTTCGTGGCGTTCATCCACCAGCACGTTTTCTGGACGCCGATCTTCGCGGTGCTGTCGATCGCCACCATGACGTTCGGGAACCTTGTCGCCCTGAAGCAGACCCAGGTGGTGCGGCTCCTGGCGTATTCCGGGATCGCGCAGGCCGGCTACATCCTGCTGCCGTTCGCCCTCGTTTCGGGCGATGCCGCAGTGAACCGTTCGGCGTTCTCGGCGTCCGTCGCATACATCCTGATCTACGCGATCATGAACCTGGGCGCGTTCGCGGTGACGATCGCCGTCAGCCGACGAGAGCCGACGCTCTTGTTCGGCGACTTCGCGGGGCTCGCCAAGCGGGCGCCGTTACTGGCCGTGGGGATGACGACGTTCATGATCTCGCTCGCCGGCGTGCCGCCTACCGGTGGGTTCTGGGCGAAGATCCTGATCTTCCGATCCGCCATCGACCGCGGCGGCATCGGCCCGTGGCTGGCGGTCGTGATGCTCGTGAATTCCGTGATCAGCGTTTCGTACTACTTCGCCGTGCCGAAGCAGATGCTCTTCGAACCGGCGAAGGACGAGTCGAGGCTGCGATCGCCGATCCTCGTGAACGCCGTGGTCCTGTTGACGCTCGTCGCCATCGTGGCGATCTTCGTCTTCCCGAACCCCATCGCGCGCGCCGCCGACATCTCTACGCTCATCGGCGGCTGAGCTTCAGGTCGGCGTTCGAGAACCAGCGGAACGGTCGTAGCGAACGCCCTTTGAGAGCATGACTCTCGACAGGAGGGATACGCGCGATGCATGCAGGGATCAACCGCCTCAAGACCTGGGTCCTCATCGCCGCGCTGGGTGGGCTGTTCGTCCTGGTCGGTCAGTGGCTCGGCGGCACCGGCGGCGCCACGATCGCGCTAGGGATCGCGCTGGTCTTCAACTTCTCGATGTACTGGTTCTCGGACAAGATCGCGATCGCGACCACGCGCTCGAAGCCCGTCTCCGAGCAGGAGTACCCACAGCTCTACCGGATCGTCCGCGAGCTGACGCAGTTGCACCAGACGCCCATGCCCAAGATCTACGTCTCGGAGATGATGCAGCCCAACGCGTTCGCTACCGGCCGCAACCCGGCGCACGCAGCGGTGTCCGTCACGCAGGGGATCCTCCAGATCCTGGACGAGCGTGAGCTTCGCGGCGTACTCGCCCACGAGCTCTCGCACGTCCAGAACCGCGACATCCTGCTCTCTTCGATCGCCGCGGGGATCGGCATGAGCATCACGTTCCTGGCACGTTTCGCGTTCTTCTTCGGCGGCAGCGACGACAACCGGGGCGGCAACGCGTTCGGGTTGCTGTTCGCGTGGATCCTGGCGCCGATCGCCGCGGCCATCATCCAGATGGCCGTCTCGCGCTCACGGGAGTACCAGGCAGACGAGTCGGGCGCCTTCCTATCGCGCGATCCCGCCGCGCTGGCGAGCGCGCTCCGCAAGCTCGAGGTGACGACGAAGCAGGTGCCCGCTCCATCCACGCTCAGCCCTGCCGAGGCGCACCTGTTCATCATGAACCCGCTTGCTGGTCGCCGCGGTTCCGGGTTCTCGAGCCTGTTCTCGACGCACCCGCCCACCGAGCAACGCATCGAACGCCTCGAGGCGATCGCCCAGGAGATGGGCAGCCAGACCGCTTGAGCGCAACGCGCTCCTCGATGTCCCCCCTCGGTGAACCAGGGGTGTTTCAAATAGGCCTCAAGCCTCTCAAGGGTCTCTGGTTCCTCCCCGCGGTGGCCTGGTCCCTGACGACCCACGTGTCCGGCCGGTCGCTATGTCCCTTGCCTGTCGGGCCTTGTCCTTGGCCATCGACAGGGCCCGTTCGGCCCACACGTACTCGGTCGCCAGCACCGCCAAGCCGGCGAGGATCAGGAGGATGCCCGGGCCGGGCGTCACCATCATGACGAGGCCGGCCAGCAACAGGAGGAGCCCCACCACCGTGACGGCGATCCGCTTTCCGCTTCGCACAATGAACCGGACGACGACGCCGAACGGGAGCCAGACCCACCTGGCCACGCCGCGCCCCGTCATCGGGTAGTCCCCGGCGCCGACTCGGCGGGTTCGAGCTCAGTCCGAGCGGTCCGACGCAGCGAGGCGACGATCGAAACGCCGATCATCAGCGCGATGACAACGAGCGAGGCCCAGATAGGGACCTTGTAGAGGTCCGAGATCACCATCTTCACGCCGACGAACACCAGCACCGCCGACAGGCCCAGCTTCAGGTAGATGAACCGCTCGATCATCCCGGCCAGCATGAAGTACAAGGCCCGCAGCCCGAGGATGGCGAAGGCGTTCGAGCTGAAGACGAGGAACGGGTCCCTGGTCACCGCGAAGATCGCCGGGATGGAGTCCACCGCAAAGATGATGTCGGTCGTCTCGACGAGCACGAGTACCGCCATGAGCGGCGTCGCCATCAGCCGCCCGGCCTTGCGCACCGTGAGCTTCTGCCCGTGGTACTCGTCAGTGGTCGGCACGAGGCGCTTGAACAGCCGCAGGACGGGGTTCCGCTCGGGGTGCATCTCCTGGTTGCGATGCCGGGCCATCTTGATCCCCGTGAAGATCAGGAACCCGCCGAAGACGTAGATCATCCAGTGGAACGCGTCGAGCAGTGCCGCACCGCCCGCGATGAAGCCGGCGCGGAACACCAACGCTCCTAGCACGCCCCAGAACAGCACGCGGTGCTGGTACTTCGGGGGCACGGCGAAGTACGAGAAGATCAACGCGAAGATGAAGATGTTGTCGACCGCGAGGCTCTTCTCGATCAGGTAGCCCGCGAGGTACTCGCCGCCGGCCTTCGCTCCGAGCCACCAGAAGATCACACCGGCAAACCCCAGGCCTAGCACGATCCAGAAGACGCTCGACAGTGTCGCCTCGCGGAGCGAGATCTCGTGCGCCTCCTTGTGGAAGACGAACAGATCAAGCGCGAGGAGAACCAGGATCAGTCCAACGAATGCCACCCACACCCACAGGTCCAACCGTTCCTACCTCCTTCGACTCCATGGCCGCACCGAGCAGCCGTCCAGCCGAAGGTCTCTCCCGCTCCGCTAGGGAGCCGACGGCACCGGACCTGTTGGGTCGTGATGTCGATGCGCCGCGAGGGGGTACTCCCCTTCAGTCCCAAGAGCATACGGGACGAGACCCAGTGTGACGACCGGCCGGGCAAGTTGGTCGTGGGTCAGGAAGTTGGTAGTGGGTCAGTCTTGAGGACCATCGCCGGCAAGTTGCCTCGGCAGCTAAGGCTCGCGAGGCGCTACCTACTGAGCTGTATCTGCCTAGAGCCCCGAACCTCAGCGAGGCCACGCTATCCGAGTCGCCGCTAGGACTCCGACTGAATCGATGGCCGTCGCGGTTGTGTTTTCACAGCCTGATGAGGTGCTGCGACGTGTGGGTCGCGGAGTCCCCGCTGCTGACGTCCTGGCGATCGCCGAGGCCTCCTGACGTACGACACTAATCCAGCCACCGGAGCACGGGGCGCACGTGCTCCATGGTCGTGCGGGGGTTGATGAAGCACAGGCGCATCACCTTCTCGCCCTCCCACGATGTGGGTTGCACGAACGCGACCTGCTCGTCGAGCAGTCTCCGCCAGCAGGCGTCGTAGTCGTCGGGTCTCCAACCGAGACGCCGGAAGAGCAGCACCGAGAGGTCGGGCTCCATGATCAGCTCCAGGTTCGGCCGCTCAGCGATCGCGGCGGCGGTCGTTCTGGTGATCGCCAGCACCTTCTCGACCGCGTCTCGATAGGCGTCCGTGCCATAGGTGGCGAGTGAGAACCACAGTGGGAGCCCTCTCGCACGCCGCGACAGGTGGTACGCGTAGTCCGCGGGGTTCCAATCGGGCGCGGAGAGCGCGGTATCGAGGTAGGTGGCTACCTGTCGGTGCGCCGCCAGCGCCAGCGTGGGATCGCGGTAGACAAGCGCGCACGCGTCGTAGGGGGCGAAGAGCCACTTGTGCGGGTCGACGATGAAAGAGTCGGCGCGCTCGACCCCGTCGAAGAGCGGGCGGGCCGACGGTGCCAGAAGAGCGCCCCCACCGTAGGCGCCGTCCACATGGAACCAGAGCCCGCGTTCCCTGCAGACCTCGGCAACACCGGCTAGATCGTCGACGGTTCCCGCGTTCGTCGCTCCCGCGCTCGCTACGACCGCGAACACGCCTTCCGCACCATCGCCATCGAGCGTTCCTCGGAGCGCGTCGCCGGTCAGACGCCCCCGCTCGTCGTGGGAGACATCCAGCACGTCGACATCCATGACTCGAGCCGCCGCGGCAACGCTTGAGTGCACGGTGTCGCACGCGGCGAACCGCCACCTGTCCGGACGTCCCTCGCGACGCTGGGCGGCGGTGTGGCGCGCGGTGACGAGCGCCGAGAGGTTTCCCGCCGAACCGCCCGAGACGAAGACGCCTCCCGCAGGGGCCGGGAATCCGGCGAGGTCTGCCACCCACCGAAGCGCCTGGTTCTCGGCCCAGATCGCGCCCGCTCCGTCGATCCACCCAGCCGCGATCGTGGAGGAGGCACCGACGATCAGGTCGAAGAGTGTCGAGGCTCGGGTGGGGGCGCTAGGAACGAACGCGAACGACGCCGGGTGATCCGTCGAGATCGTTGAAGGAGCGAGCACGTCGGCCCAGACCCTGAGCGCCTCCTCCCAGCCGATCCCCGCGGGGGAGATGGTCTGACCGGCGAGCGCGTCGAGCGATTCAGCGGGGAGGGTCCGATCGAGCGGCTGCGGCTTCGCGATCCGGTCGCGGGCGTACTCCTCGATCGCCCGTGCGAGCCGCTCGGTCTCCTCGTCGAATTCGTGCATCGGCAACATCTGAACGTCCTCCCGGTACGCAGCCGCA
>JAYUAK010000021.1:0-2670 GCA_043741335.1 Actinomycetota bacterium | reverse complement strand
CTCCGGCGAGCAACGAGATGCCGATCGAGAAAGCCGCGCGATCCAAGAACACGGGCTCGAAGAGCCGCTTCCAACTCGCGGGGTCGAACGCCGGCTCGTAGAACCCCCCCGAGATCCGCCGGTAGAACGAGTACGCGACCATGATCGCGAACGGGGCCACGAAGAAGATCACGAGCATCAAGAGAGGGAAGGCGAGCACCAGGTAGGCGCCCCGGGTGGGCTTGCGTCGATCGCTCACGCCTGATCGCCCCCGCTCACCACGACGCATGCCTCCGCAGGGAACGAGACCGCTACCCGCTGGCCCTGCTGCACCTGCACGCGCTCGCGCGGAGAACCGGCCACGACGACGTTGTCATCCAGCCCGCAGTCCACGTAACACTCGAACATCTCACCGAGGTCGCGAACGAATACGACCGTTCCGGGAAGCGAGTTGCGTTCGGGCGGGTCGCCCAGCACTAGGTGGGCGTCCTCCGGTCTCACGGAGATGACGACGTTTCCGGATGCCGCGTCGCCCGACACGTTGAACTCGCGACCGGCCACCCGCAGGAACCCGTCGCCTCCGCGGGTTGCCACCAACAGGTTCGTCGTTCCGATGAATCGAGCCACGAACGACGTGGCGGGCCGCCTGTAGACGTCGAGGGGTCGGCCGATCTGCTCGATCCGTCCGGCGTTCATCACGACGACCAGATCCGACATCGTCATCGCCTCGCGCTGATCGTGCGTCACCATGATCGTCGTGATCCCGAGCTTCTGCTGGAGGAGCCGAAGCTCGACCTGGAGCTGTTCCCGGAGGTTGGCGTCGAGCGCCGACAGCGGTTCGTCCAGTAGGAAGAGCCGCGGCTCCAAGGCGAGCGCTCGGGCGGTCGCCACACGCTGGCGCTGCCCACCCGAGAGCTGCGAGACTCGGCGGTCGGCCAGACCCTCGAGCGAGACGAGCGTCAGGAGTTCCTGGACGCGATCATGGATCCGATCCTTCGCGACGCCGCGGATCCGCATGGCGTAGCCGATGTTGCCGGCCACCGTCAGATGGGGAAAGAGCGCCAGGCTCTGGAAGACCATCCCCATGTCGCGGATGTGGGGCGGCTGGTCCGTGATGTCCTCGTCGTCGACGAGGATCCGGCCCTCCGTCGGCCGCTCGAGACCGGCGATCATCCGCAGGAGGGTCGTCTTTCCGCACCCCGAGGGCCCGAGGAAGGAGATCAGCTGCCCCGCCGGTAGCTCCAAGTCGACACCGTCGACCGCGGCGACGGCGCCGAAGCGTTTCACCAGCCCTTGAAGCTTCAGACCCCCTCTGGCACCCACTGCAGCGACCGTGTCAGGAAAGGATCATCTCGGTCCACTTCTGGTCGATCCAGTCCTCCCAGACGTCGTACATCTCATACTTGGGCCGAAGGGCGGCCTCCGGGCCTGGGCCGCCGACCGCGGTGTACTCCTCATCCGTCAGATCCATCGACTCCTTGGTTGCCGTGGGAGTGGTGCCGAGCGTCCGCGCGAGCTTGGCCTGGATCGTGGGCTGGCACATGTAGTTGACGAACGCCTGGCAAGCGGCCGCGTTCTCGGTGGTCTTCGTGATCGACCAGAATCCGGAGTCGAGGATCGCACCCTCCTTGGGGAACACACTCCGGAGCGGTTCGCCTTGCGACGCAGCGTACGTCGTGATGTCGTGATAGAACTGCCCCAGCGAGACCTCGCCGGTGTTGTATGCCTGTTGTGCGGTGGCTTCGTCTCGGAACCAGAGCTTCACGTTCGGCTTGACCTCCTGCAGCTTCGTCAGGACCTCGACCACGCCGTCTTGTGTGTCGAGGATGTCGTAGCCGCCGAAGTAGCAGGTCGCGCAGATCTCGATCAGGTAGGAGTTCGCCGCGTTCTTCAGCAACGCGAGCTCGTCGCTCCACTTCGGATCCCAGAAGGCCGTCCACGAGTCCGGGCTCTCGGGAACGCGCTCCGTATTGGACACGAGCGTGATGTACCAGGACACAGCGCCGACTCCCGCGACGGCGCCCGAGTCGTCCGTCCGGATATACCCCTCCGCGAGGAACTCGTTGTTCGGGATCGCGGAAAGGTCGTAGGTGGCGAGGATCCCGCCGTTGATCGCGCGTTGGACGCCGACCCCAGAGAGCATCGACACGTCGGCGGGCGGTGGAGTTCCGGCCTCGACGGCGTTCTGCAGCTGGACGACCCAGACTTCCGACGTAGGCTCGGGGAGCGACTCCACCTCGACGCCGGTCGCCTTGGTGAAGGCGGGATAGAGGGTCTTGAAATTGTCCTCGAAGAAGCCGCCGTACGTGGCGACCTTGATCTTCGCTCCCTCGATGCTCTGTGGCGATTGCGAGGCGGCGCTGCTGGCTGCAGTCGGCGCCGGCTTCTTGGGCGCGCACGCGGCGAGGATCGACGGGAGCGCAAGACTCGTTCCCGCCAGGACCCCACCGCGCTTGATCAGGTCGCGTCTGGTGATCGGTGTGCCGGTGCCCATGGATCTCCCCTCTCGTGATACGTGACCGTAGGCTACGTCCGGCCAACAGCGCTGAGCAAGGGCATGGGCATCTAGGGGATCAGTCCGAACACGGTCGACGGCGCGCCCGAGCCCGCCCGGTTCCTCGGGCCGCCCCAGACGATCCATGCGCCCGTCGTCGGCAGCGCGCCGAGGTTCGTCAGGTTCTCGAGCGTGAA
>JAYUAK010000020.1:0-2678 GCA_043741335.1 Actinomycetota bacterium | reverse complement strand
GGCGATCCCCTTTCCGATCGGGTGCTGCTCTCGGTTGCGAGTCGGGCGATCCCGCGGGAGCGCTGGGCCTCGTTCGTCGTCACTCCGGCGACACTCCTACGCTGGCATCGGGAGCTCGTCTGCCGGCTCCGGGAGTACAGTCGTCGTTGCCGCGGGGCGCGGTCGACATGGATCGGAGGGGACTATGCTTCGGTCGATCACAGTGAAGGTCGTCGTGACGATGCTCGTCGCGTCCGCGATCCTCTCCGCTCCGGTCGGGACCGTCGCGCGACTCCAACCCGCCGACGGGGGCGCTTCAACGCGGGCTCAGACCCCGGCTTCGGCGGATCTCGCGGACACGGTGACGCAGGACGCTTCTGACGCCGCGGGTCCGGACCTCGAGGCGGTTCGCGAAGCCCAAGGCTGGACGACGAAGCAACTCGCGGCGTATGAGCGCTCCGAAGCGGCGCTCGACGTAGTCACCGAGAGCCTGTCGACGAACTACCCGGAGGCATTCGTCGGGTCAGCCCTCGCCGACGACCCCGCCCAGCCGCCGACGGTGTACGTGAAGGGCCGTGCCCCGGCCGATGTCCGCGCCCTTGCGGGCGAGCACGGCGTGGCATTGGTCGAGGATCAGCCCTACTCATTGGATGAACTCGACACCCGCCTTGCAGCCGTGCAGAAGGCCGTTTTCTCCGCCGGCTTCGAGGACTTCGCCGTGTCGGCGGACATCGAGCGCGAGGGCGCGATCACGCTGGTCGTCGCCATGCCCTCGGGAGCGAGCCTCGATCCGGTCCTCGCCGGTATCGCGCCCGAGATCGCGAAGGACATCACCGTCATCATGGAGGACCACCCTGTCGTGGAGCCGCAAGCGCCTTCGGCGGGATGAAGCTCCAGGATGGGGGCGTCTTTGGGTGCACGAGTGGGTGGACAGTCCAGAAGTTGTCGACTGGCGTGCGGGGGGTGTCGGGTGCCGGACATTGCGATGGGATCGACCAGATCTTTCATCCGGGTGTCGGAGTCCACCCGGCGGTCTGGCAACTTGACCATGTCGGCCAGTGGGGCGACGTGGAGTGGTACACGACGGCGCAAAACGAGGCCGACGATTTCTATGCGGACGAATTCAACAACATCAGGGATGTCGCTGCGGTCGAGCCTCGTGCGAACATCGCGATCGGGGAAGCGATCTGCGTGTACGGGCGCGCTTCCAACCATCGGGACTGCTCGCTCCGCGTGGAGAATCCAGATGTGTTCTGCGGCTTTCCGCAGCAGAAGTTAGTGCAGATGAACGGTGCGGTGACGATCGGTGGGGACAGTGGCGGCGGCTGGTCGTTCAACTTCACGGCCTACGGTGGGCACTTTGGGCTCTGCTTCAACAAGAGTTCGTTCTCCGTCGCCGATCTCTTCGACGAGGCCCTAGGCGTGGCGGTCGCCGTCAATTAGCGGCCCACACGTTCCCACCGGATGAACCGCAACGTGCTACGGATCGGAGCGATCGCGGTGGCGATCGGGGGGATCGGTCTCGCCGTGCGGATACAGGGAGCCCTCACGCCGATGGCGCCGACGGGTCCGCTCGCGCTCGTCGAGCCGCAGCCCGGGCGTCCCCAAGCGCGGACAGAGGGCGTCCTCGAGATCACCGACCAATGCGTGCGTCTCGTCCATCCGGATGGCACGAGCTCGCTCGTCATCTGGTTCCGGGGAGAAGTGACCTGGAACGCGACGGATCGGTCGATCGCCGTGAGCAAAGCCGATGGCGGTGACCTGACGCTGCGCAACGGCGATGCCGTCGCGCTCGGGGGTGGAGGTGGCCCCGCCGCCACGCTCGAAACTGCCGGCAGCTGGGTCCGTCGACCCGGCGAAACCTGCAAGCCTCCGGAGTGGTTCCTCGCCGTGGAAGTCCAGGTCGCGGAGGAGGACTGAGAACCGGCCGCAGTCGGTCAGCACCGCCCCACCGGATAGCGCACCCACGTATGACGCTCGCGTGGCATCGGGCGCGATACCGATCCTCCTCCAGCCTCGAAGATCCTCACGACGGAACCTGGCGCGGCCGCCTAGGTGTAGTTCCCGGGGATGTTGAGCCGTGAGGTGCTGGGTGGTCCTAGCGTCCGGTCATGGACGAACTCCGGACCGAGCATCGAAAAGATCCGCACCGCCGCCTCCTCCGCCATACCTACCAGGAAGGCCCCGGGTTCCTCTTCCTCGCGACCCGCGGCGGTCGTCCGCCGGGACGCCTCGCGCGACACGAGGTCGCGAATCTGCGACGCCGGATCCGGGCCGTCCGGGTCAGCCGCGAGGAGGGCGTCGCCGCAGCCCTGGCGCTCGGCGTCAGCCGCGCCAGCCTGCATCGTTGGCGACTTCGCTACGCGACCGAGGGACTCGAAGGTCTTCTCGATCAGCCGCGCGGTCCGGCATCCGGTCGACTGCCCGACTGGGTTGCGCAGGCCGTGATCGTGGTGCGCCTGCTCACGTACTGGAACTCGAAGCGCCTCGCCGCCGAGTTCACCCGGCGGGACATCTATCCGCTCAGCCATCACGCGGTGGACGGGCTGTTCACTGACTTCGGGACGGCCCGACCTTCGGCTCATCGCGAGCGCGGTCCCGCGTACGAGCGGAGCCGGCCGAACGAGCTCTGGCACATCGACATCAAGGGCCCGTTCTGGCTCCAGCGAGCGAAGGGCGAGTACACCAAGGTCTGGATC
>JAYUAK010000019.1:0-6363 GCA_043741335.1 Actinomycetota bacterium | reverse complement strand
CGCGCGAGGATGGGACGTGGTCGGTGTCGACTTCTCCTCGCTGGCGATAGACGCGGCGCGTCGGAAGCTCCGGGACCACGGTGACGTCCCGGTGTCATTCATCGCCGCGGATGTCACGAGGTTCGAGGACGCCGGCATCCAAGGACCGTTCGACTTCATCTTGGACATCGGGTGCTTCCACGGGGTGCCGCGTCGGTGCAGGGGCGCCTACGTGCGCGAGGTGTCGACGTTATCCCGTTCAGGCGCGACGCTGCTCATGTTCGCGTTCGGTCCGAAGGATCTCCTCGGCAGGCATCGAACCCGTGAGCGTGAGATCCGGCGTCGCTTCGCAAACACGTTCGAACTCACCGGTGTCGAGCTGGGGACCAAGCCGTTGGTCGCAGCGTGGTTCACGCTGCGACGTCGATAACTCGACCAGCTCGCCGGTGGTCAGGGAAGCGCGAGTCGACTTCGCACGCGGGTCGCAAGGGTCGGTGGGATCACGCTGTTGGGGTCGCGGATCCCGGAGAGCTCCGTCTGCACGCCCGCGAGAGATGCGCACAGCGGCGGACACGTCGCACACGTCGGACAGGTTTCGAGATGGTGTTCCACCACCCGAGCTACTCCCGCGGTAACTCGTCGTCGAGGTGATCGAAGACCAACCGCCGAGCATCCCAGCACCGCAGAGGGACGACTCCTTCGAAGGCGGCCCTGCGCTGCACGCCACCGGCGAGCGCCGTGACCGGCATCATCTGGCCTCGCCGGAGGTGCTGCTTCGCCGCCGGCAGATCAACACCCGTCGCTTCGGCGATATCCGTCAAGGTCCAGCCCTCCACGTCGTGGAGCACGACGGCCGAGCGGTAGATGAAGGGCAGGCGGACGAGCCCGGCCTTCAGCTCCTCACGTGTCTCCGCCCGCTCAACCATCGCGGCGCTGTCCACCGTGTTGGCGTCGTCCCTCCGGCCGGACGTGTGCCGTCGACGGGACAACTCAAGGAGATCTTCGCGAAGACCGCTTGAGCGGCAGTACAACGAGGTCCCGGCGACAGACTCGGCCCCCAGGCCCCTGCCGGGAATAGGTGGCGGGGCACCCAGCGTTCTGATGGAGTAATATACCCCCCCGGGTATATGGAGGAAGCCATGGATGGGTTCGTGAGATGGATGAACGGGACCGCGGGCCGCGCAGCCAGAGCGGTGGCCGGGGTGATCTTCATCGCCGCAGGCGTGCTCACAGGAGGAGCGGCGGCCGTGGCACTGGGCGCCGTAGGAGCGGTCGCGCTGGTCGCGGGGGGAGCCGGTCTGTGTCTCCTGGCGCCCCTGTCCCATCTGCGGCTCACGGAAGGCCGCTGACCAGCAACCCTCAGCGCTACACCTCGCGTCGGACTACCCACGAGAACCCAACAGAGAGGTAGAAGCAGATGACGACCGTTGACTTGACCGCCGAGACGTTCGAGCAAGCGATCACCCGTGAGGGGATCACCCTCGTGGATTTCTGGGCCGCATGGTGCGGTCCCTGCAAGATGTTCGCGCCTCTCTTCGAGCAGGCATCCCAGGCCAACGCCGACGTCGTGTTCGGCAAGGTGGATACGGAAGCTCAGCCCGGACTCTCCGCGAGCTTCGGGATCCGCTCCATCCCCACCCTGATGGCGTTCCGCGATGGTGTGCTCGTGTTCGAGCAGGCGGGAGCGCTGCCGGGTCCTGCGCTCGAGCAACTGATCGGCGCGATCCGGGACCTGGATATGGACGATGTTCGCCGCAAGATCATCGAGTCCCAAGAAGCTGTCGGGGAGCGGGTGTGACCGTGCCGCCCGACGCGCCGACCTACTGCACCACCTTCACGTCGGACCGGCCGTTCGACACGGTGATCGCGGATGTCCGGGCAGCGCTCGGTGCAGAAGGCTTCGGAGTCCTCACCGAGATCGACGTCCGTGCGACGCTGAAAGCCAAGCTGGCGGTCGACGTGCCTGCCCAGGTCATCCTCGGCGCCTGCAATCCGTCGCTCGCTCATCGCGCTCTTGAGATCGAGCCTTCCCTCGGGACGTTGCTCCCGTGCAACGTCGTCGTTCGCGAAGAAGGTGGACGCACGACCGTGGAGGCGGTCGACCCCGCGGTCTTGGTTTCGGCAACCGGGAACGATCGGCTCGGGCCGATCGCGCAAGAGGTCTCTGAGAAGTTGAAGGCAGCACTCCAAAGACTTTCAGAACGTGTAGAGGGGGCAGGATGAGCAGAGACGTTTCTGCATCGGGCACGAGCGGCGCCGATCACGATCGGGCCCCGCTGGCCGTGGACTTGAGCGAGGTCCGGTCGGTTGTTCGCAGGTTGCGCCGCGCGGAGGGACAGATCGCCGGCGTCATCCGCATGCTCGAAGAAGGGCGCGACTGTCGCGACGTCATCGTCCAGGTCGCCGCGGTGTCTCGAGCGCTGGACAAAGCCGGGTTCGCCATCATCGCCAGCGGCCTTCGCAAGTGTCTTTCTGACGGAACGACCGATCCGGCGGAGCTGGAGCGCCTGTTCCTCTCGTTGGCATGAGCACGCTGGGAAGCACTTCCGATGCGAAAGGCAGGATGATGAGACGACAGGGAACACGAGTTGGCGCAGGGCTGGTACTCGCCGGCGCCCTCTTTAGGGGAGATCTCCGGGACCGACGCGTTCATCCCCTACGCCGACAACGCGAACCAGGTGGACAAGCTGCTCTTCGGCAAGCAGCAGGTCGTCATCTACTGCCGCACCGGAAACATGTCGACAGAGGCGGCCCAGGCGATGGTCAACGCCGGTGCTCCCCCGTTCTATGAACTGAGTGGAGGCTTCTACGCCTGGCAGGCCGCCGGGTAACCACTGCAGACGAACACGAACCACGCCTGAGCCAAGGAGGAACCGATGAGCGACATCTTCGTACGACATGAGCAGGCCGATCGCTTCACGATCAGCATCCGCGGCCACGAGATCACGGTCGATCAACCCGTAGAAGACGGCGGTGAGGACACTGGCCCGACGCCGAGCGAACTCTTCGTGGCGTCCCTCGCCGGATGCGTCGGGTTCTTCGCTGAGCGGTTCCTCGTCCGCCACGACATCCCGACGGACGGGCTCGGGGTTCACGCAACCTACGAGTACTCCGAGGATGCCCCATCCAGGGTGGCATCGATCGACGTGAAGCTCGCGATCCCCGACGGCTTCCCTGAGTCCAAGCTGCCCGCGCTGATGAAGGTCGTGGATCGTTGCACCGTGCATAACTCCCTGCGGCAAGCCCCGCAGGTTCGGATCTCGACGATGTCGCCTTCGGCTGTCTAGACCCCAGGAGGGCGGCATGTGTAGAGCAGCTACCTGTCGGAGATGTAGTCGGCCAACCTGGAAGGGATGCGGCGCTCATGTGGAGCAAGTCCTCCGCGGCGTGCCGCCTGCTGAACGGTGCCGGTGTCGCGCTGAAGAGACATCGACCGTCAGGCGCAAGTCTTGGTTCTCTCGCTGAGAGACCCTCGTGGTGGTCGAGGGCGAGGTCGTATGCGCCGGAAGGGTTCCATCTGTGAGCCTGTAGATCGCCATCCGTGCCTTCCCTGCTCGCGACCTCGGGATTCTCCCGTCTAATCGTGTGATCCGTCGAGTCCATCCCTCTCAGCTACCCTCAGCCGTCTTGGAGCGACCGGTGGCTCGGTCGCGTCCACAACCCGTGGAAGAGGGTCGGGTCGGCAAGATCACCAAGGCCGACTGCCGAGCCCTGCGACGTGCCTAGTCCCGGTTCCAGGCGCTCCGGGGGGACCGGTAAGCAGCAGTAAGCCGCCGGGAACCACCTAAGCTCCCGTCACACGGTCTGGGTTCTTGTCAAGTTCTGAACGGGCACCTTGACATGCAGGCCAGGGTGTGTCGGAGATTCCAGCCTTCCTCCCCCCGGAACGTTGGTGGAGAACTTTGGCGCAAAGGTAGGACCGGTGCCGAACGAGGTCCCGTGTCCGTCCAGCGGGACGGCGAATCCGCCAGGCTTCCGCTTCTGCGGCTCGTGCGGCGGCTCGCTCGAGGTGCCCTGTCCGTCCTGCGGGACGGTGAATCTGCCGGTGGATCGAGGACCGGACGGCTGGGCGGAGCGAGGAGTTCGCCGAGATCCTCGCGTATCACTCCGAGCGGGCCGGCGACCTCGCGCGGACCGCGCGGTACGCGACGCTCGCGGGCGATCGTCTCCGTCGCGTCTGGAACGCGGAAGAGGCGATCCGTTGGTACGACCGAGCGATCGCGGCTGCCGCCGACGACCCTGCGCTCGAAGGCGAGGCGGGGCTCGCGCGCGGGTTGGCTCTCGAGCAGATCGGTCGAACTGAGGAGGCCCACGCGGACTACGAGCGCGCGGTGGACCGCGCACTCGCCGCGGCCGACGCGAACCTCGAGGCTCGCGCGCTCGCCTCGCTCGCGCACATCCTGTGGATCATGGATCGGTATGAGGAGAGAGACCGTCTCCTCCCGAAGGCGCTGGAGGCGGCTCGTGCCGTCGGCGCGGGCGACCTCGAGGCCCGACTCCTCTACACCGCCGGCACGATCGCGTTCGGGCGCGGTGCGTTCCGCGAGTCTCTGCCCTTGCACGAGGGATCCCTCCGCGTGGCGCAGGCCGCCGGAAACCGCGAGGGGATGGCATTGGCCCACCACGACATCTGCGAGGCCTACTTCTTCCTCGGACCCTTCACGAAGGGCCTCGATCACGCGCTGCAGGCCGACCGCATGCTCCGCGAGCTCGGTCAGCGACCGATGGTCTCCCACAACGCCTACATGATCGGCTGGCTCCGGTGGTTCCTCGGGGACTGGGATTCCGCGAAGGATGCGGTGGACGCCTCGATCGACGGGTCACGCGAGATCGGCAACCGGCGCGACGAAGCGTACGCGTTGACCGCTCGGGGGGAGATCCTCCTCGCGGCAGGCGACGTCAGCAAGGCTCTATCCGACGCCGATCGATCGGTCGAGATGATGCGCGAGGTGGGGTCCCCGAGGGGGGAGATGATCGGGATGCTCGTTCGATCGTCCGTCTTCTCGGAGACCTTGGCGTTCGATCCATTGGCGCGATCCGTCGGTGAAGCGGTGCGGATCGGCGATGAGCTCGAGAGCGTGTTGCTGCGACCACCTGTGCTCTCGTTAGCCGGGTGGCTCGATCTCCGAGCGGGCGACCGAGGAAGAGCCGTCGAGCGTTTCGCCGAGGCCGACCGGCTCGGTGGCGACGCGCTGAACGACATCGGGTGGTCCGGTCGTGTGCAGATCCAGGCGTGGGAGGAGGCGAACGACGCCGAAGGACTGGAGCGCGTCGGTTCAAGCGTCGAAGCGGCTCTGCTCACCGCCGGCCCGACCTTGGGGGTGTGGGGAACCACGGCACGGGCGATCGCCGCTTTCCTTCGCGGCGAGCACGAGGAGGCCGTCCGCCTCGCCGATCATGCGCTCGAGGTCTCGGGTCGGGTCCGCCTCCGCGGACCGCATGGCGCGCGGGACGCGTCGCGTGGCTCGCGTCCGCCGCGCTCGGGCGCAACGAGGAGGCGGAGCATCACCTCGGGGTCGCCAGGTCGGAGCTCGAGGCACAGGTCGCCGCCACGCCCCAGGACCTCCTTCCGACGTTCCTCGCGAGACCCGACGTGACCGAGCTGCTCACCGACTGAGCTGGTGCGTTTTCCGCTCAGTCGTGAGAAGACTCGACTCCCATGTTCACGGCCTGGTGGATCGTCATGGTGGCGCTGCCCGCGAGAGGGCAGCCCTTGGCGAGGGCCAATGCCTCGTCCAGCGAGTCGGCCGAGATCACCGTGTAGCCCGTCTCCTCACTCATGATGTCCGATACGGAGCCGTCCGCGGCGATCTGCTTGGCCGCGGGCATGAGCGGGCTGCCGGGGTCCTTGATCGCCGAGCCCAGCGTCTCGAACCAGGCGGTCCATTCGCCCATCACCCGTTCTTGCTCCTCGGGCGTCCCGGGCATGTCTCCACCGCGGTAGATCATGACGAAGTCCGTCATCGTTTGCCCCTCCTCGCTCGGCGTTCGGAGTCGGCGCGTCCGTCTCCATGACGAACGCTACTCCGGTTCCACGAAGTGGGTGCGGTCCGGGTTTGCCACGCTCCCGCCCATCCGGGAGGATGGAGGTCCTCGCCCCTCGACCTCTGGACGCGCGGTTGGCCGAGAACACGAAGCAGTCCCGAACGCTCACGGCGGTTGTGCTCGCCGCGGGCGAGGGCAAGCGTCTGAAGTCCGCATCCCCCAAGGTCTTGCATCCCATCTGCGGCCGTCCGGCGCTCTGGCACGTCCTGCAGGCGGTTTGCGCCACGCGTCCCACGAAGATCGTCGTGGTCGTGGGCAGCGGCGCGGACGAAGTCCGCGCCGCGGTGACCAGCTGGAACCTCAAGCCCTCACCCGTCTTCGTCGAGCAGACCGAGCAGC
>JAYUAK010000018.1:0-2691 GCA_043741335.1 Actinomycetota bacterium | reverse complement strand
GAGCTTCATCCCGGAGGCGGATCTCGTCTGGACCTATCTGACGCAGGCGGATATGGCCGAGGCGGGCGTCGGGTCGAGCGAGACCGAGGATCTGATCGACCTGATCCGCACCGCCCGTGACGTGGACGTGGCCGCGGTGCTCAAACAACAGCGCGACGGACGTTTCAAGGTGAGCGCCCGTTCGCGAGGTGATCACGATCTCTCGATGGTCGCCGCCGCCTTCGGCGGCGGCGGGCACAGGCTGGCGGCCGGATACACCTCGGAGCACGGTCCGGCGGGAACCATCGCGCGTCTGGTGGCAGCCTTGCGCGATCCGTCGCCCGCGCCGTGAGCGACCGCGTGTGAGCCTCTGGCCGTGAGTGACCCCGAGGGCCTGCTCCTGATCGACAAGCCTGCTGGGGTGACGTCGCACGACGTCGTCGACGTCGTGCGACGGGTCCTCGGCACGCGCAAGGTGGGCCATGCGGGCACGCTCGACCCGATGGCGACCGGACTGCTCGTCCTCGGGGTCGGTCGTGCCACGCGGTTGTTGCGGTTCTTGGGAGGGCTGCCGAAGACGTATGAGGCAACGGCCCGGCTCGGGGTGGAAACGGCGACCCTCGACGCCGACGGCGAGGTCACGGCCGATCGTCCCGTCACCGCCACCGAGGACGACGTCCGCCGGACGATGGCTGCACTGGTCGGAGAGTCGCAGCAGATCCCGCCGGCTTACTCGGCGGTGAAGGTCCGCGGGCGCAAGCTGTATGAGGCCGCTCGCAAGGGCGAGGAGCTCGAAGCGGCCCCCCGGCCCATCCGGGTGGACATGTTCGACCTGCTGGCGATGCGTGGATCGGACGTCGATGTTCGGATCGTCTGCTCGGGCGGCACGTACGTACGTGTGCTCCTGGCGGATGTCGGAACGTCCCTCGGCTGCGGCGCTCATCTCACCAGGCTCCGCCGCACAGCGATCGGCGAGCTTGCGGTGACCGAGGCGGTGCCGCCGGAGGAGGCCGGTGAGCCGTTGCCGCTGGAACGGGCCGTCGCGCATCTCGCCCGGCTCGACCTGGATCCCGAGGAGGCGATCGCCGCGAGCCACGGTCGTATCCTCGGCCCCGCCGGTATCACTGGCCCCTACACCGTCTTCGCTCCCGACGGCCGGCTGCTCGGCGTCTACGAAGACGACGGTCCGAAGGCCCGTCCCGAGGTCATCCTTGCGTCGGGCGTGTAACGGGGGGACGGGCGGCGGCCGGCCTAGAGCCGCACGACGTTCGAGGCGTGCATGCCAACGGTCGCGCCGCGGGCGTCGAAGACGAGCTTGGCTCGTCGTGCCGGCTCCTCGCGGCGGAGCCCTTCTTCGATCCCGACCTCGGGGCGGACGACCGCGTGGTTCGTCGGCAACCTCGGCGGTCCGGAGCCTCCGATGGCCGGCGCGTGAAAGCTGCTTGGCGGAGAGCCTCGCGCTCAAGGCCGGACTGACCCCAGGGGCCGACACGCTCCGTTCCCTGAGATGCTGGATCCACGCCGACGAAGCGGCCGCGTGACTTGAACCGGGACATCGCTGATCACGTCTGGACGCTGGAAGAGATCGCAGAGCTGCTAGACCAAGGGCCGCTCCCACCTCAAGGTTTGGGTTTGGTGAGCTCGTGCTCGATCGCGACGCAGAGCTTCGCGAGGTCGGAGGCGTACGCCTTCTTGATCTCCGACTTCAGGACGTCGACGTCGATCGGAGCGGCCGCGGTCACGGCGCGCGCTCCTCGTACAGCGCCTTTCCCGCGAGCAGCGCGCCGACGACGAAGATCGCCGTGGCCAGGTAGATCGGGCCGAGGTGGTCTAGGCGAAGCCGTACGGGTATTGCGCAGGCAGCGCGACGGCGAGACCGACGACCGGCGCGGCGACTGCGCCGACCCACGCCCAGACGTAACCGCGTCGGACGCCGAACCAGCTCAAGAACAGCACCGCGAGGCCGGTGGCGGCGATATGCAGGTGGCCGATGCAGTCGTAGAGCGACGGGCTGAACTCCTTGATCTGGTCCTTGCCGACGCTGACCTGGTCACGGCCGACGCCGAGCTCGAGGAAGCTGTCCGTGAAGTTGCGTACGAAGAAGACCGCGGCGTAGCCGATGAACGCGATCGCGCAGAGGCTCATCGGACCGACGACCGGCGTGGAGCGACTGCGACTCCTGCGGCGAGACTGTGGTCTCCGAAGTGATGCTGGTCACCTTGATGCGTCTCTCCTGTGTCGTTGTCAGTCAAGACGTTCGCGGGCTGAGCTGATTTGCGGGTCAGCCGCGGTTGCGGCCGAGCACGAGCAGATACTCCGCATCGACTCGCATGCCGTCGCTCGCGTCGTTGAACGATTCCCACAGCGCCACAAGCTCGCGCCGCAGGTCCCGCCACGTGCCTTCGGGCTCGAGCCGCTGCTTGGCGGCCATCGTCGGGCCGTAGGTCGTTTCGAGAAACCGGATCCAGCCCTCCACCGACTCGAAGCCGAAGTTGAACGTCTCCCGCCTGAGCTCGAGCTCGACCCCGGTGTCGGCAAAGAGTTCCTCGACGTGGCTCTCGCTTCCCCAAAGCGGGGGAGGCGAAGCGAACTCGGGCGGGGGCGGTAGGTAGGGGCCAGTGGTCTTCATCGTCTGCCCGAAGACTCCCTCAGGCGTCCAGTTCGCCAGCCCGATCAGGCCGGCGGGCTTGCAGACCCGCACCATCTCGCGGG
>JAYUAK010000017.1:0-6368 GCA_043741335.1 Actinomycetota bacterium | reverse complement strand
GTGGTGGCTTCCGAGATCTGCGCGAACGGCACGCCGAGGTCGGCGGCCACGTCGACCAGCAGCGCGCGCTCGCCACCCGAGTCGTGGATCGAAGCGATGCCCGAGCCGCTCGTGACCCTCCGAGGGCACGAGAAGAGCTCCATCACGTCAGCCATCTCGTCGAGCGTGGCAACGCGCAACACGCCGTACGCATCGAACAACGCCTCGAAAGCACCGTCCTCTCCTGCGAGCGCGCCGGAATGCGCCGTGACCATCGACTTCGACCGCTCCGTCCGACCCACCTTCAGCGCGATCACCGGGACGTTCCGGTCGGCTGCGTGCGCGAGCGCCATGCGGAACGCGTCCGGACGACGGACGGTTTCGATCAAGAGCGCGATCACGCGCGTCGACGGCAGGCCGAGCGCGTGCTCCACGTACTCCGACACGTCGGTGACAAGCTCCTGTCCCGAAGAAACGAGGAGGTTGAAGCCGATCCCGCGGTCATTGAACGCGAGCGCCGCGAACGCCGAGCCCGAGTGGCTCACGAACGTGACCGGTCCGCTGCGGACGTGATCGGGCGTCGCGAACCCGGTTGCCCGCAAGTGGCCCTCCGGGTTCAGGAAGCCCATGCCGTTTCCACCGCACAAAGCGATGCCTGCCTCACGCGCGACCGCCGCGACGCGATCGGCGAGCGGGGGGAGCCCAGGCTCCGGCGGGTCGGACTCGTAGAGCGACGAGAACGTCACGGCGGATCGAGCGCCCGCGGCGACCGCGTCGCGAAGCGCCTGCTCGATGCGTTGGTTCGCGACACCGAGGATCGCGAGGTCGACCGGCTCCGGCACATCGGCGATCGAAGGGAAGCATGTGTGACCGAGGACTTCGTCGTAGCCGGGGTTCACGGGGTAGATCGCGCCGTCGAACCCGCCGCGATGGAGCTCGACCATCATCTGGTAGCCGAGCGAGCCTTCCTTGACGCTGGCTCCGACCACGGCGACCGAACGCGCCTCGAGCATGTGCTCGAGGGCGGTCCGGACGTCGGGTTCGCCGCTTTCTTCCGTCACCAGCTACTTCTTGCCGACGGCCTTGTCTTTCTTCGCCATGTTGAAGGCCTGCCAGCCGGGGATGCCGTTCACACCCCCGCCACCGTGGGTGGCGCATGAGCCGTGGTACAGGCCACGGATCGGGGTGCGGTAGTCGGCGTAGCCCGGAGCGGGCCGCATGTGGAAGAGCTGGTCGGCGCTGAGCTCGCCGTGGAAGATGTTGCCGCCCATGAGACCCAGGTCCTGCTCCATGTCGTAGGGACCGATCACCTGCCGGTCGATGACGGCGGCCTTGAAGTTCGGAGCGAGCTCCGTGTACTTGTCGATGATCCGGTCGGCGTACTGCTCCAGCTCGTCGCGGTGCGGCTCGATGTTCCAGTCATCGGGAACCCACTGGGAGAACATCGAGAACACGTGCACCCCTTCGGGCGCCAGGTGCTTGTCGAGCGTGGTGGGGATCGTGCCATCGACGAACGGCGCCACGGCGGCCTTGCGCTCGATGTGGGCATCTTGAAACGCGCGCTCCGCGTACTGCGGGCTGAAGCACAGCTCGACCGAGCCGGTGTGATGGTCCTGCTGGTTCTTGCCGGGGTTCGCGATGAAGTCCGGGAGCTCCGACAGCGCCACGTTCACCTTCACGACACCGCTCCGCGTCTTCCATCTCTCGATGTCCCAGACGAAGTCGGCCGGAAGCTCGTGCCGGTCGATCAGATCGAGGAACGCGATCTGCGGGTGGATGCAGGTGACGACGACCGGCGCGCGGAGCTCGTCGCCGTTCTCGAGGGTCACGCCGACGGCGCGACCGCCGCGGACCAGGATCTTCTTGACGCGCGCGTCGGTGCGGATCTCCGCGCCGAAGGACTCGGCGGAGCGCCGGATCGAGTCGGACACCGCGCCCATGCCACCCTGCTGGAAACCCCAGGAGCCGAGATGTCCGTCACCGACGTCACCGATCGAGTGGTGCAACATCACGTAGGCGGTGCCGGGCTCGTCCGGTCCGGCCCAGGTGCCGATGACGCCGTTCACGGTGAGCATGCCCTTGATCTCGTCGGACTCGAACCAGTCGCCCAGCAGATCGGTAACGCTCATCGTGAAGAGCCTGGTCACGTCCGCGACCCCGCGGACGCCGAGCTTGCGCATCTTCCACGCGGACTGCGCGCTCGCGATGAGGTCGCCGAACGCCATCGAGCCGACCTTGGGAGGCGTCTGGAGCAGCAACGGCCCCAAGACGTCGGCGACACCCTTCAGCCACGCTTCCCATTTCGGCAATGTGTCAGCGTCTCTCTTGGAGAACTGCGCGATGGAGTCGTAGCTCTTCTTCGCGTCGTCGGCGTAGACCGTGATCGAACGGCCGTCGGGGAACGCCTGGTAATACGGACCGAACGGAGTGACGTCGTACCCATGTTGCTTGAGGTTGAGCTCGCGGATGATCGTGGGCGGCATCAGCGACATGACGTAGGAGTACGTCGTGACCTTGATGTCGGGATGATCGGGGAACGGCGCGCTGGTGTCGGCCGCCCCGCCGGTCTTGCCTCTCGCTTCCAGCACCACGGTCCGGGCGCCCGCGCGCGCGAAATACGCCCCGCTCGTCAACCCGTTGTGACCGCCGCCGATGATGATCGCGTCGTAGACATTCGCCATGCTGATCGGTTCCCCTCTGGCTCTGAAGGCCACTCTCGAAGCGCTCGGGCTCCCTCGGCCGAGCCGGCAGATTATCCCCTGACTTTGAACCGTGAGTCAACCTGGCCGCCACGACCCGCGACTTTGACATGACTGCTCAGGGGGGTAGAGTGCTCTGATTCACCGGGCAGACCGGAGACGGGATCGCTCGGACCCTGTGCGCCGTTCAATGTGGGAGACCGGATGAGCCGTACGCGTCAGAAGCAGTCGAAGGACCGTCACCAAGAGATCTTGGAAGCCGCGGCGCGCGTCATCACGGACCGCGGCCTGGCGGAGACCAGGATCTCCGACATCGCCGATCGCTGCGGCGTTTCCCCCGGCTTGATCCTGTACTACTTCGAATCGAAAGACCGCTTGCTGGTCGAAGCGCTCACGTACGCGAACGACAAGTACTACCTGGCGCAGGCGCGCGATCTCCGACGCCTTTCCACGGCGCGAGAGCGGTTCGAACGATTGGTCGATCTCTCGGTTCCAGGTCTGCTTCCCGACGTCGAACGTCTGGAAGAGTGGGCGCTGTGGATCGAGACGTGGGTCCGCGCCCTCCGCGACCCGGCGCTCGCGAAAGAGGCCGAGGTTCTGGACCGTCGGTGGCGACAGTCGATCGCCGACATCGTCCGGAACGGGCGGGAGACGGGCGAGTTCCCAGAAGGCGCGGACGCGGACGACCTCGGGCTCCAGCTCGGTTCGTTGATCGACGGGATGGCCGTCCAGGTCTTGATGAACGAAGCCCAGGTGAGCCCGGAGTCGATGAAGCGGATGTGCATGGACGTCGCCTCGAAACTGATCGGGTTCTCGCTCGAACGCGCACCCGTGTAGCGGTATGAACGGACCGATCCCGCTGATCCTGGACGTCGACACCGGGGTCGACGACGCACTGGCGATCCTCTACGCGCTCGCATCGCCGGGAGTGACGTTGATCGCCGCGACGACGGTGATGGGCAACGTCGGGATCGAGCACACGACCGAGAACACGCTGGCGATCTTGGAGCTCTGCGGGTACGACGACATCGAGGTTGCCCGAGGCGTGGGCCAGCCGCTCGTCCGCGACCACCTGGCCCGGTCGTGCACGGCGAGCGCGGATTGGGGCGCGCGGAGCTGCCGGCGGCGTCGCAGGGGCCATCGGATCGCGACGCGACGTGCCTGCTCGTCGAAACGGCCCGTGAGCGCCCAGGCGAGGTGCTGCTGGTCGCGACCGGCCCCCTTACGAACATCGCGCTCGCGCTGGCGGAAGAGCCCTCCCTGCCATCCCTCCTTCGTGGGTTCACGATCATGGGCGGCGCGTTCGCCTGTCAGGGAAACGTCACGCCCGCGGCGGAGGCGAACATCTGGGTCGATCCCGAGGCTGCGCAAGCCGTGTTCCGCGCGTTCGCGGGAGCGGCCGAGGAGAAGCTGCCGGTCGGCGTCGGGCTCGACGTGACCGAACGCGTGAAGCTGGGACGAGACGGCGTTGACGCCATGTGCGCACCCGCTCCCGATTCGCCGGTGGCGCGCTTCCTCCAGACATCGGTGCCGTTCTACATCGAGTTCTATGAACGGTTCGGGTCGATCGACGGAGCGTCGATGCACGATCCGCTGGCGCTGGCCATCGAGATCGATCCGTCGCTCGCCACATTGCAGACGACCCGCGTCGAGGTCGAAACGGATGGAACCTGGACGCGGGGACAAACCGTAGCCGACCTCCGTGGGATCCGCCGGAGCCCTTGGCCCACCGGATGGACGCTTGAGGACAACACCCGGGTGGCCCTCGACGTCGACGCGCCGGCGTTCATGGATCGCTTTATCGGCCGTCTCCGTTCGTTGGTCGAGGCAAGCGCGTGAGGGCCGAGGACGCTCCGATCCTGGCCGTCCTCGGCGGGATCAACGTCGACTTGGTCGTGTCCGGAGCTCCGTTACCCGTTGCCGGGCAGACCGTCACCGGAGGGACGTTCGCACAACACCATGGAGGCAAAGGCGGGAATCAGGCGGTCGCCGCGGCGCGCTACGGAGGGGCCGACGTCTGGATGCTCGGGGCCGTCGGTGACGATCAGCTCGGTCTGGCTGCGCTGGAGGCGCTTCGCGAGAACGAGATCGAGACGGACCACGTGGTCGTCACGCCCGGCGCACCGACCGGCGTCGCGCTCATCGCGGTGGCACCCGATGGCGAGAACCAGATCTCCGTGGCGCCGGGCGCGAACGACACCCTCGGGCCGGAGCATGTCGCCGTTGCCCTCGAATCGCTCAGGCCCAACGTGCTGCTTGTGAGCCTCGAGGTCCCCGAGCCAAACGCCCGGGCCGCCCTCGAGTGGGGTCGCGATCACGATGTGGCGATCGTGATGAATCCCGCACCTCCGCACGCATGGGCACGGGATCTCTTGGCGTTCTCGACCTACGTCACTCCGAATCAGCACGAACGCGAAGCGCTCGGAGCGATTCCCTCCGGCGTCGTCGTCATCGAAACACGGGGCGCCGACGGCGCGGTGATCGACCGCGATGGCGTGCGGGAACACGTCCCGGCTCCATTTGTCGATGTCGTCGACACGACCGGCGCCGGCGATTGCTTCAACGGCGTGCTCACCGCCGGGCTGGCCGATGGGCTCCCGCTCGAACCAGCCGTCCGCCGGGCGGTGGTCGCAGCGTCGCTCTCCGTCACGCGGCCCGGCGCTCGGGGCGGCATGCCCTCGCGAGCGGAGATCGAGGCCGCGCTGGGCTGACGCGCGAGGGGGCGGCGGCCGAAGGCCGCCGCCTCTCGCGATGCATCCACTCGTTTGTCAGACGGCCTTCACGGACACGGAGTCGATCGCCGGACCGTAGTCGTCGTTGCTCGACCCCAGGTTCGTCGTGCTGATGAAGTAGACGCGAGCGATGGACTCAGTTCGCCAGCGCGGTGAACGACATCTTCGTCCAACCCATGCTCGACGTCGTGTGTCCGGTCGGATTGAACGTGAAGTCCTGGAACACCTCCGAGGTCGAGAACCTGTGCTGGTCGATGTTGCCTCAGACCACCTGCACGTTCACGTTGTCGGGGGCGAGCGGGTTGCCCGCCATGAAGAACTGGATCTTGTACGTGGTGCCCGGTGTGACGGAGATCTGCTGCGCGAACTCCCCCGCCAGAGCGCCGCCGTTCATATCCACGCTCTGCTTGCCGGACTTCGGCGTCCACCCGGATCGGACGAGGTCCACGGTTCCGGTCGCGATGAGCCAGCAGTTGATCGCGGAGCCGGACCCGCATGTCCCGAACGACTGTCCGGGCGTGAACGCCTGCGATGCAACCGCGATAGCTGGTTTTTCGAACCCGCCGTTCTTCGCTACGTTCGCCCCGACGGCTCCACTCGGGAACACCATGGCGCCGACGAGCGCCGCTGCATCAAGGCGACGGGGATCGCACGTTTCGATCTGCTCATGACCACCCTCCTCTTCTTGGATCGCTCACGACTTCCCCCCGGTGGGGTGCCGCGCCTCGATGTCGACGACGGCGGTAATCCGCTCGTACGAGAGGCTCGCCCGACGATTGGTCTCCTCGATCGCTCCGATCGAAGGTCCGTCGAACAGGCAGAAGCACATCTCGTCCTCGGGCGCCAGCGTGCATCGCACGTACCGCACCGGCACACCCTCCGCAGTCATCTCTTCGCTGGCCTTGGTCGCTCGAGCGACGATCTCCTGGAGCGCCGCGGTCCCGGAACCCGCGAGATA
>JAYUAK010000016.1:0-14396 GCA_043741335.1 Actinomycetota bacterium | reverse complement strand
TCGAGGTCGAGGTGCCGACGCGTGGAGCGAGCCGAGTGAAGGTCAACCGATCCGCCGTCCGACGTAAACGCGATCTGCGACGACAGGTCCGTGCGGTGTTCTTCGGACCCGACGACCTCGATGTCGTTCGGAGTGATCCGTCGCACCGCAGGCGCTTCCTCGACGAGGCGGTCGTCGCGCTCTGGCCGCTCAAGGAGTCCTTGCTGAGCGGGTACGACCGGGCGCTCCGCCAACGCAACCGCCTGCTCAAGGAGTGGGACCGCCCGGGGGTGCCGGCAGGCATGGAGGCGTGGGACGCGGAGCTGATCCAGGCGGGCGCCGCGCTGACGGCGGCGCGATCCGACGCCGTGTTGCAGCTGACCTCGCCCGCGTCCGAGGAGTTCGAGGCACTGGCGGGGTATGGACTGGCGTGCACGTACGCACCGAACGTCCGGAGCGATGGTGACCTCGAGGCGGCCTTCCGGGCGCGGATCGAGGAGCGTCGTCACGATGAGTTGGCGCGGCGTACCTCGCTCGTCGGTCCTCATCGCGACGAGCTCGATCTGGCGGTACGAGATCTGGGCGCCCGCGCGTTCGCCTCGCACGGCGAGGCGTGGGCGGCGGCTCTTTGCCTGCGACTCGGTCTGGCGACGGCCGTGGAGCGCGAGATCGGGGAGCCGCCGATCTTGCTCGTGGACGATCCGTTCTCGGCGCTCGACCCGCGCCGCCGCGACCAGATCGGGGAGCGCTTGGCGGCTCGTGGTGGCCAGGTCCTCATCTCGGTGGCGGACGAGGCGGACGTACCGAAGGCGGCGCACGCCACGTGGGATGTCCGCGCTGGCGCCGTCACGCCGAGGGTGGTGGCCTGATGCCCAACGCGAAAGGGTGGCGAAGGCGACGAGACCCGCGTACCGCGGACGCCGTGCAGATCGGCGAGATCGTCGACGGACTGATGCGCGAGGAGGTGTTCTCGCGCGGCATCCCGGTTGCTGAGCTGGCGATGAAGTGGCCGGCGATCGTCGGTGCGCGCCTGGCCGGCGAGACCGCACCGGCGAGCCTTGAGAGCGGCGTGCTCACGGTCTCGGCGACCAACGGGCCGTGGGGCGCACAGGCCCGCTTCCTGCAAGAACAGATCCGGCTGAAGGCCAACCAAGCACTCGGCTCCGAGGTCATCGAAAGCGTCCGGGTCATAGTGCGAAACAGCAGGTAGAAGGCCTGGATCGCAACGCGAAAGCGGGGTCTGCGGCAGCCTCGATTGGTAGAATGACCGCACCCATGCAGGTTGTTCTTCCGCATGGTCTCCCCGATCAGGGCGAGGCCGCTGCGCGGGCAGGATCGGAGGATCGTTGGCAACCGCAACGACGAAGAGCACCGCCAAGAAGAAGCCCGGCACTCAGGAGTACGACTCCAGCAATATCCAGGTTCTCGAGGGCGTGGAGCACGTCCGGCTCCGCCCCGGGATGTACATCGGAACGACCAGCTCGCGAGGTCTTCATCACCTGGTGTACGAGGTCGTCGACAATGCCGTGGACGAGGCGATGGCGGGACGTGCGACGAAGATCGTCGCCACGCTGCACGCCGACGGCAGCGTGGCGGTGCAGGACGACGGTGCCGGCATCCCGGTGAAGCCCATCCCTCGCGCAAAGGACCGGCGACCGGCGGTCGAGGTTGCGCTTACCACCCTGAACGCCGGCGGGAAGTTCGGCGGAGGCGGGTATCGCATCTCCGGCGGCCTCCACGGTGTCGGCGTATCGGTCGTGAACGCGCTTGCAGAGAAGATGACGGCCGATATCCAGCGCGATGGGTTCGCGTGGCACCAGGAGTACGCGCGCGGCCGAGCCACGACAAAGCTCCTGAAGGGCAAGACGAGCACCAAGACCAGCACGACGATCCGGTTCTGGCCAGATCCCGAGATCTTCACCGAAACCGTGGAGTTCAAGCGTGAGCAGCTGACCGAACGGCTGCGCGAGCTCGCGTTTCTGAACGCGGGACTCGAGATCCACCTGATGGACGAACGAGAGGATCCGGTTCACAAAGACGTCTATCGCTACAACGACGGCCTCAAGGACTTCGTGAAATACCTGAACGGCAGCAAGGACGTGATCCACAAGCCGATCGCGATCGAACAGAAGGGCGACGACGAGGTCGAGGTCGCGATGCAGTGGAACGCCGGCTACACCGAGTCGTTCTACTCGTTCGCGAACACGATCAACACGCACGAAGGCGGTATGCACGAGGAAGGGCTGAAGAAGTCCCTCACGAACGTGATCAACCGCTATGCGCGCGCGAAGGGCCTGGTGAAGGAGAAGGAAGAGAACCTGATCGGCGAGGACGTCCGCGAAGGACTCACGGCGATCATCTCTGTCAAGCTCCGCGCCCCGCAGTTCGAGGGGCAGACGAAGACCAAGCTCGGCAACGCGTCCATGCGCTCGCTCGTTGAGACCACGGTGAACGCGCAGTTCTCGACGTGGCTCGAAGAGCATCCAGCCGACGCGAAGCGCATCGTGTCAAAGGGGATCGCGGCGGCGAAAGCGCGAATGGCCGCACGACAGGCGCGCGACCTCACCCGGCGCAAGTCGTTCCTGGAGTCGGGGTCGCTGCCCGGCAAGCTCGCAGACTGTCAGCTCACGGATCCCGAGGTGTGCGAGCTCTACATCGTGGAGGGCAACTCGGCCGGCGGCTCGGCGAAGAGCGCCAGGGACCGTGCGACGCAGGCCATCCTGCCGATCCGCGGGAAGATCTTGAACGTGGAGAAGGCGCGGCTGCACAAGACGCTCGAGAACATCGAGATCCAGTCGCTCATCACCGCGATCGGCACGGGCATCGGCGAAGAGTTCGACATCGAGAAGGCCCGGTACCACCGCATCGTGATCATGGCCGACGCCGATGTCGACGGTGCCCATATCCGCACACTCCTGCTCACGTTCTTCTTCCGCAACATGCGCGAGCTGATCGACGCAGGGTTCATGTACCTTGCGCAACCTCCGCTCTACCTGATCAAGGAGGGCAAGCAGGAGCGGTACTTCTACACGGAGCGCGAGTGGGACGCGTATCGCAAGGAGAACGGCAATGGCAGCAAGAAGCTCGATCCACAGCGGTTCAAGGGTCTCGGCGAGATGGACGCGAGCCAGCTGTGGGAGACCACGATGAACCCTGAACGCCGCACGCTCCTGCGCGTCACGCTCGAGGACGCCGCGACCGCCGATCGCTTGTTCACGATCCTGATGGGCGACGATGTCCCGGCGCGCAAGGCGTTCATCGAGCTGAACGCCAAAGACGTCCGCAACCTCGACGTCTAGACCACTATCCGCAAGCCCGGTCGTAGGGCCAGAAAACGCAGGAAAGGGATCATGTCGCAGAATTTGTTCGCCGGCCGGATCGAGGACATTGCCCTCGAGGACGAGATCCAACGGTCCTACCTCGACTACGCCATGTCAGTCATCGTGGGACGGGCGCTGCCCGATGTTCGCGACGGTTTGAAGCCGGTGCACAAGCGGATCCTGTGGGCGATGCTCGAGGCGGGCTACCGGCCCGATCGACCGCACCGCAAGTGCGCTGCCGTGATCGGCGACGTGTTGAAGAAGTACCACCCACACGGCGACCAGTCGGTCTACGACGCCCTCGTCCGGATGGCCCAGGACTGGTCCTTGCGCGCCCCGCTCGTGGACGGTCACGGCAACTTCGGCTCCGTTGACGGCGATCCGGCTGCCGCATACAGATATACCGAAGCGCGCCTGGCACCCATCGCCATTGAGATGCTCCGCGACATCGAGGCGGAGACGGTCGACTTCGTCCCGAACTTCGACGGGTATGAGCAGCAGCCGGTCGTCTTGCCCAGCCGGTTCCCGAACCTGTTGGTGAACGGCTCGGGCGGGATCGCGGTTGGGATGGCCACGAACATCCCGCCGCACAACTTGGGCGAGACCATCGACGCGGTCGTGCATTTCCTCGACCACCCCGAGTCGACACCGGGCGACCTCATGAAGTTCATCAAGGGGCCTGACTTCCCAACCGGCGCAACCATCATGGGGCGCCAAGGCATCAAGGACGTCTACGAGACAGGTCGCGGCTCGATCAAGGTTCGCGCGGTCGCGCAGGTGGAAGAGGCGGCGAACGGGCGCACGAAGATCGTGGTGATCGAGCTTCCGTACCAGGTCAACAAGGCGCGCCTTGCGGAGAAGATCGCCGAGCTCGTCAAGCTCGGTCGGCTGAAAGACATCGCCGACTTGAAGGACGAGTCCAACCGCGAGGGTATGCGGCTGGTGATCGAGTGCAAGCGCGCCGCGAACCCGCAGGTCGTGTTGAACCAGCTCTACAAGATGACCCAGCTCCAGGAGTCCTTCGGCGCCATCATGCTCGCGCTCGTCGACGGCGTGCCGCGGACGCTGAACCTGGCCGAGATGATCGGCTACTACGTCGACCACCAGGTGGATGTCGTCGAGCGTCGGACGCGCTACCTGCTGCGCAAGGCTGAGGATCGCGACCACATCGTCCTGGGTCTGTTGATCGCGCTGGACCATCTGGACGAGGTGATCGCCCTCATCCGGTCTTCGCAGGACGCGGAAGCCGCGCGGAAGCGCCTGATGACGAAGTTCAAGCTCAGCGAGATCCAGGCGAACCATATCTTGGACATGCCGCTTCGCCGCCTCACCAAGCTCGCGAAAGCCGAGCTCCAGGAGGAGCACAAGAAGCTGCTCGAAGACATCAAGTATTTCAACAGCCTGCTGAAGGATCCGAAGCTCCTTCGCGGCGTGATCAAGGACGAGATCCTAGAGATCCGCAAGAAGCACGCGGACGCTCGCCGAACGAAGATCATGGCCGACGAGGGCGACTTGGACATCGAGGACTTGATCGCCGAGGAAGATGTGATCATCACGGTGTCGAGGGCCGGCTACGTGAAGCGCCTCCCGGTCGACGCGTTCAAGCGGCAACTCCGCGGCGGCAAGGGCGTGCGCGGTCAGAACCTCAAGGAGGAAGACGTCGTGAAGCACGTGTTCACGACGACGACGCATCATTGGATGCTGTTCTTCACGACCAAGGGGCGCGTGTACCGCGTGAAGGCGCACGGGATCCCGGAGTCGGGTCGCACCGCACGTGGCCTGTACGCCGCGAACCTGCCGAACGTGGCGCTCGACGGGGACGAGCGGATCAGCGCCGTGATCGACCTGAAGGAATACGAGACCGGGAAGTACCTGCTGTTCGCCACGCGCAACGGCATCGTCAAGAAGACCGCGTTGGCCGAGTACGACTCGCCGCGGACGGGCTTGATCGCGATCAATCTTCGCGAGGGCGACGAGTTGATCGACGTGAAGCTCACCGACGGCAAGGACGAGATCTTCCTGGTGTCGCGCAAGGGCCAGGCGATCCGGTTCAAGGAGTCGCTCGCGCGCTCGATGGGCCGGGGAACGGGGGGCGTGATCGGCATGCGTCTGGCCGAGGACGACCTCGTGTTGGCCGTGGGCCTCGGCTCCGATGGCGAGGAGATGATCAGCGTCACCGAGCAGGGTTACGGCAAGCGGTCCAAGCTCGCCGACTACCCGCCGAAGGGTCGCGGAGGCAAGGGCGTCATCGGCCACCAGCTCACGAAGAAGACGGGGCTGCTCGCCGGCGCCTACATCGGCAGCAAGGAGATCGACATGTTCGTCATCTCCTCGAGCGGCCAGGTCGTTCGCGTGCCCGCCGGCGACATCCGTCGCGTCGGGCGAGCCAGCCAGGGCGTGCGGACGATGCGGGTGGAGGAGGGCGCCACGGTGGTTGCGCTCGCGCCCGTCATCATCCAGATGGACGAGGACGAGGAGTAGCCCGCTTAGAGCGTGAAGTTCCGGAGGCTGGTTTCGAGGATCACCACGAGCAGGCTCCACGCGATCTCCACAACGAGTACCGCGAGCGATACGACGAGCGCGAGATCGCCATGCCGTGGCGGCCATCATGGGCTCGGATCGTCCGGATGGCGCGGATTGCGCCAGTGAGCGCGAAGCCGGCCGAGACCGCGACGCCGCCCCAGATCCACGCGTAGGCATGCCATGCCGCGGCGACGAAGGCGGCGAAGGCGGCGAAGAAGGGCAAGACAAGGGCGCCAGCCGGGTACACGAACAACGAGACGGCTTCGTGGTCGGATGTCATCGGGTGGGTTCGCCCGGCTGCTCGGGCAGTGGCTCTGCCTTGAAGACGCGCCAGAGGACCAGGTCGTAGACGCACTTCAACGCGCCCGCCGCGACGAACGGCGCACCGAACGCCACGTTCTGCATCAGCGCGGTGCCGATCACGGGCCCGAACGGGCGCGCCACGTAGCGGGAGGTGTTCGTGAACGCCGCCGCCGCCGTCCGCTCCTCGGGATCGACCATCGTGGAGATGTAGGCCTGACGCGTGGGCACATCCATCTGCGACAGCGCGAACCGTGCGAGCAATACCACGATGGCTCCACCGAGCGACGGCATGAACGGCACCAACAGCAGGAGCACGTTCGACGGCAGGTGCGTGAAGACCATCGTGTTCAGCAGGCCGAACCTTGCGCCCACGCGCGCTGCCACGATCGACGAGCTCGCCTGGAGCAGACCTCCCGCGAACACGACCAGGCTCATGACCTGCACGGATGCGCCGAACTTCCGCTCGAACCAGAACACTACGAACGTGGTCACGACGAATCCACCGGCGAACGCGTCGAGCGCGAACAGGGAGCTGAGCCGGAACACGGTCTTCCGGGAACGCTCGAGCGGATGCTGCGCATGCGACGCTCCGGCCGCTTCGACGGCGGGAGAGAGCGTGCGGGCCAGGGCGACACAGGCGACCGCCCCGACCGGGAACAGGAGCAGCCACCGCTGGTCGTTCGGCGCACCGGACCACACATCCCGCAGGAACGCCGGTCCGCCGGCCGCCAACGCGCCGAACGCGCCGAAGAGGTAGGCAACGGCGTTGTACCGTCCGAAGACGTGGACTCGTGCTTCAGTGGGCGCTTGTCCGATCATCGCTTGCTCGAGCGACGTGATCGGCCCGGACTCGTTGGCGTCGGTCGACATCATCCCCGTCAGCGCGAAGGCAACCAGCACGAAGAACGAGTCCGTGAGCGCGAAGACGACGCCGACGATCCCGAACGCCACGAGCAGGATCGAGTACGACCGTCGGCGTCCGACCCGGTCACCGACCACGCCGACCCCCACGGTGGTAAGCGCCATCCCCGCGAGCATCGCCGTGAACACCAGACCCACCCGCGCGTCCGACAGTCCGCCGTCCGCGAGCGACGTCCCCAGCACCACCGTGCCGAACCCATAGAGGGCGGCCCGGATCGCCTGAACCGACAGGATCCTTCGGAGATCCCGTTCGATCGTCGGCTGGCGTTGAGGTCGAGCGGTCACGCGGAGGACGATAATCGCTCTCGTGTATCCCGCCGCCGGTTCAGCGATCCTCATCATGGCGAGCGTGCTCGCCCTCGTGACCGGCGCGTGGCTCCGCACGCGCCTCCCGCGGCTGGCGATCGACGCCACGATGGCGCTTGCGGGGGCCGGCATCGGCGTCGGGGGACTCCTCTTCCGACACCACGTTGGGCTCTCGTCGTGGATCGTGGGGCCCGTGCTCGTGGCGGTGATCGCGCTGCTACAGGTGCGTGCATTGTTCGCGGGCGAGGGGCCGTTCCGCACCTGAGCGGCGACGAGGTGCTTGCCCTGGCCTGTTCGTACCCTTAGAAACGCAAGGAGAGATGTCTCTGACCGCCGAGAACCCGATCCCGCCGCCCGTTCCCCCGCCGGCCCCGAGCCGCAGCGGGCCCGTCAAGGCCGTCGGTCGGCGGACGCGCGTCGTCGTTCGCAAGGTCGGCCCACTGTCGGTGCTGAAGTTCTCCTTGCTCTTCTACTTCTGCGTGATGTTGATCGTGTACTTCGCGCTGATGATCATCTACTGGCTGCTCAGCGCGGTGGGAGCGGTCGACTCGGCCAGCCGGCTCCTCGGCTACGTGTTTGCGTCCGGGACCGCCGGTGACACGCAGTCCGTCCAGATCCGGTTCGGCTCAGTGTTCAGCTGGCTGTTCCTGATCGGCCTGGCGAACGTCGTGATCTGGTCGCTCGTCAACCTCTTCGTGGCGTTCCTCTACAACCTGATCAGCGATGTGGTGGGCGGCATCGAAGTGACGCTCGCCCAGAAGCGCTGATTGACACCATCTCCGGGGCGTGGCTACGCTGCCGACCCGCGACCAGGGGGCCCGTAGCTCAGCCCGGTTAGAGCGCTGCCCTGATAAGGCAGAGGTCGATGGTTCAAATCCATCCGGGCCCACCACCTCGTCCCTTCGAGTCGTCCCTTCGAGTTCGCGCCTGGGAAGATGCAAGAGCTGGTCAAGGGTCTACCATCCCTGAGAGGGTAGAGGTACACGGTCGAGATCCATCCAGGCCCACTCCCGGAAGGAGGGCACCCCATGGCAGACGACTCCGAGGTGACCGAGAAGAAGGGTGGCTTCTTCAGGAAGCTCTTCAAGCTCGCGTTCTTCGCTGCGATCGTCGCCGCGGTGGCCGCGGTCTTCAAGCGCCGCCGTGGTGGAGACGTGGATGACGTCGAATGGCAGGAGCTTCCGCCGCCCGCGGGCGGCTGAAGCGACCACGCACGGTCTGACATACGAGAGCCCGTGCTTTGCACGGGCTCTCGGCGTTTGCGGACCCAGAGCCAGGACCGCGGCTAGGACCCACCGATAGACTCGCGGCGATGGACGCGTGGGATCGGGCGGAGGACGCCGCGCGAGCGGCAGGCGTGCAACTCCGGCCGCTCACCACGATCGAGGACGCTGACCGGATCCTCGACGTGATGATCGCCACATGGGGGAACCACCAGCTCCTGCCTCGAGAGATGATCGTCGCGCTCGGGCACAGCGGGAACACGCCGTACGGGGCGTTCGACGGAGATCAGATGATCGGCTACGTCCTGGGGTGGGCCGGCGTCGAGCCCGACGACGGTCTCCACATTCATTCGCATATGTTGGCGACCCTCCCCGATCGGCGGCACCGGGGAGTCGGTCTCGCGCTGAAGATGGCCCAGCGCGCCCAGTGTTTGGAGCAGGGGATCACGCTCGTTCGCTGGACGTTCGATCCATTGCTGTCCCGCAACGCTCACTTCAACCTGACGAAGCTCGGAGCCGTTGCGGATCGGTTCCTGCCGAACTTCTACGGCGAGATGACGGACACGCTGAACGCCGGGGAACGGAGCGACCGGTTGATGGTCCGATGGGATCTGGAGCGAGAGTCCGTGGAGCCCGTCGGGCCTGCGGGGGCTGTCGGCGTCGAGGTGCTGGGTCGCGAAGGCGATGACCCTTCCTTGCCAGCCCCGTCGCGGGTGCACGGCTCCGCCGACGGGGCGGCGCTCATCCGCATCCCCCGCGAGTACCACGACTTGCGGGAGCATGACCGTTTGCTCGCACGGGCCTGGCGCGAGGCGACGGCCGAAGCATTCACCACGTGCTTCGATGCGGGCCTCGTGGCGAACGGGTTCACGGACGACTCCACCTACATCCTCACCCGCGAACGATGACGACCGTCCACGCGATCGAGCTCCGAATGATCGGACTCCCCCTCGTCCGGCCATTCCGCACGAGCTTCGGCGTCGAGACCGAGAAGGTGTGCCTCCTGGCGCGTGTCGAGACCGACGACGCCGAGGGTTGGGGCGAATGCGTGTCCGGGATCGACCCCGGCTATTCCGAAGAGTTCAACGAGGGTGCGTGGCTCGTGATCCGCGGATTCCTTGCGCCGGTGTTGTTCTCGGCGGGCGACGTAACGACCGAGGAGCTGGATAGCGTCATTGCCGGTGTGCGCGGCAACCCGATGGCGAAGGCGACCCTGATCGACGCCTTCCTGGATGCCGAGCTTCGCGCGGCGGGACGTTCGCTGGCCGAGCATCTCGGAGCCGACAAGGATCGTGTCGCATGCGGCGTCTCGATCGGTATCACGCCGACGACCGAAGAGCTCCTGGAACAGGTTGCGGGCTACCTCGCGGACGGCTACCAACGTATCAAGCTGAAGATCGAGCCGGGGCTCGACGTGGAGCGCGTCGGCGCTGTCCGGGCCGCACACCCCGACATCCTCCTGTCCGTCGATGCGAACGGCGCATACACGCTCAATGACGTCGACGTGTTCCGTGCCCTGGACGCGTTCGACCTGCTGATGGTGGAGCAACCCCTGCACCACGACGACTTGCTGCAGCACGCGAAGCTCCAGCGCCTGATCCGTACCGATCTGTGTCTGGACGAGTCGATCCGATCGGCTGCCGACGCCGAGGCGGCGATCGAGCTCGAGGCCTGCCGGATCGTGAACATCAAACAAGGTCGCGTCGGCGGCATTCCCGAGGCCCGGCGGATCCACGATGTCGCTCGTGCCGCCGGCATCCCGGTGTGGTGCGGCGGCATGCTCGAGACCGGGATCGGGCGAGCGACCAACCTGGCGCTCGCGGCGCTCCCGGGCTTCACGCTCCCGGGTGATACGAGCGCCTCGGCCAGGTACTTCGCAGACGACATCACGGAGCCGTTCGTGGTCGATCCCGACGGCACCATGAGCGTCCCCACCGGACCGGGCATCGGCGTGGTTCCGCGGCCCGAGCGTCTTCAGGAAGCGACCCTTCGCGTCGAGATGCTGACGCCGTAACGCACTCCCTCTGCACGATATCCGGTGGGGATATCCGCGCGCTGCTTGAGCCCGAGCCTTCCGCAGGCGACGATAGGCCCTCGCCGCGAGTCCGCCGCGGCGACCAATGACGATGAAGAAACGCGTTATCCGCGCCGAGGAGTTCGAAGTCGTCGACGCTGTCGGCAACGTTCGGCTGCGCATCGGCCTCTCAACCGACGACTCCCCGTTCTTCTCGATGCTCGATCCGGCGGGGCAGGTTCGTTCTCGATTCGGCCTGTCGGCGGACGGCTCGGCGGGTCTCGCGATCGGCGACGAGCACGGCAAGGTTCGCGCGACCCTCGGCCTCTCCTCCGACGGGTCGGCGAGCCTCGCGTTCGGCGACAAGAACGGCCGGATCCGCGCGAAGTTCGGCCTGGCGCCTGAGGCCTCGCCGACGCTCGGCATGCAGGTCCGCAGCGGCGATCTCCATCAGGTCTACAGCCTGGCCGAACAAGGCTCGCCGACGATGGGCCTCTACGACAAGTCGGGGAAAGTTCGCGTCCGGCTCGGCTTAGCCGCCGAGGGATCGCCGGTGCTGCGGCTGCTCGACCAGGACGGTGAGCTGCGTGCGGTCGTGGGTCTGGCGGGCGACGGCAGTCCGTTCATCCAGTTCATGGACGAACAGAAGGCGCCGACCTGGACGATGCGATGACGGGCTGGTGGGCGGCTGCGTTCGTCGCGCAGTGGATCATGGTGATCGTCCTCGCGGCCGTGGTCGTGGCTCTTGCGCGACAAGTCGGCACGCTTCATCTGCGGTTGGGACCACGCGGCGCGCTGGAGGTTGACTCCGAGGGTCCGGCGCTCGGCGAGGCTCCGCCGCCGATGCCGGGGATCGACGCTCGCGGTTCGCGCGTACTGGTCGGTGGGCCCGGTCCCATGCGCCTGATGTTGTTCTCGTCGCCGACATGCCGGATCTGCGAGGAGGTTGCTCCGGGGATCGGAGTCGCGGCATCGGCCGCACGCATGGTTCCGATGGTGCTGCACGATCGTGAGCTCGAACGCGCCTATGGCGTGCCGGGAACGCCGTTCCTCCTTGTCATCGATGAGCGAGGGGTCGTGCGCGCCAAGGGAACGGTGAACAACCTCGAGCAGGTCGAAGGCTTGATCGACATGGCGCTTCGTCGTATCGAGGATGTGGCGGAGCGACGAGCCAGTTGACACCGATCGAGCGCGTGGAGCGCAGTATCGCTTCGCGCACCAGCCGGCGGGGGTTCCTCGGCAAGCTCGGGCGAGGTGTTGTCGCGCTGGCAGGCGGCGCCTTGGTCGCGACGACCTTAGCCCCAGAACGCGCGTCAGCGCACCACATCTGCGGTCACATCGCCTACACCGGTTCCTGTCCGCATCCCTTCGGAAAGTTCGCCCGAACCGACAGCTTTGGATATCCGGTTCATCCGATCTATGGGTATCCCGTCGACGACGAGGGTGAGATCTTCACCGATGCGGCGACGCAGGAGCGCCACAAGACCTGTCAAGAGACTGTGCCGTCGATGTACCACTTCGTGAACGATCCGCGCTACGGCGGCGGCTGGACGCGTTGCTGCAACCGACGTCTGCGCCACATCCAGGACTGCTGCTCCTCGTCACGCATCCGGATCAATGGCGACGCATCGGTAAGGGGCTACTGCCCGACGAACCTCCGCGTCTTTTGCATCACCTATCGCGAGCTGGAGGCCACGTGCTAAGCGGCGCTCTGGTCGCTATCGCCGTCGCCGCTTCGGTGATCGCCGGCTGGTCGGCGCTCCACGGCCCCTGAGGTCTGTCGATGGTGGAGACCATCACTCCCGTGGTCGACGGGGGGCGCGCTCGATGGCTGGGGACGCTTGCGTTGCACACGCTCGGCGCAACGGCTACCGCGGCCCTATTCGGCGGCACACTTGGATGGATCGGCGAGCTGCTGGGCGCCCCGTGGCAGCGCGCGGGCATGGTTGCCCTCGCCACGGTGGCCGGGGCGTATGCGATGAGCGAGCTGACACAGCGGCGGTTACCCGTTCCGCAACTGCGTCGACAGGTTCCCGATTGGTGGCGCTCGTTCTTCGGGCGGTCGTTCGCGGCGGTGTTGTACGGCGCGGGTCTCGGCATCGGGTTCTTCACCTACCTCGCACACGGGACGCTGGTCGTGGTGACGTCGGTCGCAGTCGCGAGTGGACGACCCACGATCGGCGCGCTGCTGGTTGCGCCGTTCGGGCTCGCACGAGGACTGTCTGCCGCCGTCGCTTGGCGGTCGGTCTCCGCCGAACAGAGCCGTGCGTTGGTCGACCGGTTAGTTGCTGCGCCGGAGTCGCGCCGCCGCGCGGCGAACGGGGCGGTGCTCGCCCTCCTCGCTGGAACGGCAGCCGTCGCCGTCGTCGACTCGCCGAACGGTGGTTGGTTCGCGCTTGCTGCCGCGGCGCTCGCCGTCGCGTTCGCGTGGGCGGCGGGGTCGAAGATCATCGGCAGGCGACGCTGGCGTCTCGCGCTCCACGCACACGGGCTCCCGACGGCGATCGAGACGTTCATGGCGTTGGGGGTGCCGGCGTGCGAGGCGGTCGTGGCCGTGCTCGTCCTCATCGGGCTTCCGCGCGCGGCCGGTGTGTGGACGCTGGTCCTGCTGGCGGTGTTTTCGATGGAGCTGATCCGCATCCGCGCGGCGGGGAGCGGAAGGGTGCCGTGCGGCTGCTTCGGCTCGCGCGACGCCGTCGGCATCCGAGAGGCGTTGGCGCGCAACGCGGGGCTTGCCTTCCTCGCCGCGCTCGTCGTGGCGCGCGCGACGGCGCGGCCCATCGTCGCGTGGCCGTCGGCGCCGGGGTCCGCAGATGCCTCGCCGTTCTTGCTGGCCCTCGGAGCGTCGAGCGTTGCGGGACTGACCCTCTGGCGCGCCTGGACGTGGCTCGCACGCGGGAGACGTGCGTGAACCCCTTGGACTTCCCTCTGCGCAGACTCACGCCGTTCGCGATCGCGATTAGCGTGGTGGTCGGCGTCACGGTCGCCGCGGTCGCCGGGAGCCACCTCGGGCGCGCTCAGTTCGACGATCCCAACGACGTCCGGGGGCCACTCGACGTGCGCCGGGTCTGGTTCGATCCCGAGGCTGGTCCGCCGCGGTGGACCGTGGTGACGTTTTCTCCATGGGCGCCGGGAGTCACGCAGGACCGCGCGTTCGTCTTCATCTTCCTGGACACGAAGAAGGGCCGGCATCCGGACTACTACGTGTTGATCCACTCGAACGGCCACTCGCTCTCGGGCTCGCTCTGGCGGGATCTGGACACACTGGGCGATGTCCGCCTGGGGTCGATCGCGGTCGGGTCCGCCTCAGGTGATCCGAGCGTGGACGTCCAGATTCCGATGGGTCAGCTCGAGTTCGGCGAACTTCGCACGTCCTATAGATGGTCTGTCGTCACCATGTTCACCGGCCGGGTGTGCCAAGCGACTTGCATCGATCACATCCCGGACACCGGGACCATCGAGCAGCCTGCGGGGACGCCGACGCCTACGCCGACGCCTTCGCTCAGCCCGCCACGCCGATGAACCCGAGCATCCTCCGCCACGCGTCACCGCACGCCTCACGGTGCTTGTCGAAGCTTCGGTCGAAGAACGAGTGCGGCGCTCCGTTATAGATCACCATCTCGTTCTCCACCCCCGCTTCGTCGAGCACCTGGCCGAACCGCTCGATCGCCTTGGCGGGGATGCCTTCGTCGGCGCCGCCGAACAACCCGAGCACCCGACAGCGGTACTGCGACGCGAACCGGATCGGTGCCGTCTCGTCGTCCGGACCCCTCCCTTGCGGACCTCCGTAGAACCCGATCACCCCCG
>JAYUAK010000015.1:0-2705 GCA_043741335.1 Actinomycetota bacterium | reverse complement strand
GACGGGCGCGCGGCGAACTCGCCGAACAACGTCTTGAGCATGACCGGCGGCAGTACGGCGTCGCCGGAGCGGAAGTACGGCGTCTCGCCCGGCGCACGCACGCGCACCTTCCGATAGATCCCGAGGTCCGCTGGTAACAACGGGCGCAGCCGACGCTCCAACTCGCTCGAAAACACGGTTCCGCCGTCGTGCGGCTGCATCAACAAGTAGCGCTCACGATGGACGCCGATCGTCGTCCCGGTCGCTTTCGAGACCAGGAGCTCCGACGCGCCGACCAGCTCATCGGGCAGCACGGCGACGATCCGCACGCGCGTCCCGCCCTGGAACAGCAGCTCGGCGCCCGGCCCGAGGCCGCGCAGCGCCGCCGACGTCGCACCGAGCACCCCTTGTCCATCCGCGAGCGAGGCGACGATCGCGCCGTCGGGGGGAGGCAGGAACGCCGCGAACGAGCGTGGCGAGACGGCCGCCGCGTCGATCGGGATCGCGTACGGCCGCGTCGGGTGGTCGACGAGCGCGCCGTCCGAGGACCACGACCGGGTCATCCAGACGTTGTCCTCGGCGACGGCCGTGACGCGGCCGATCGAGGGGAGCGCCGCGACCGCATCCGAGAAGCCTGTCGGGAGTCCACCCGGGACCCAGGCCAGGAACGTCGTCGGCGCTTCGGTCCGACCGGTCACAGTGGGGGCGGCCGGGCTGGATCCACCGGGCTCTATGAGCTGCTGGCCGCGACTCTGCACGGCAAGGGTCAACGTCCCACCGACGACGAGGCCGACCACGAGCCCCGAGATCACGTACACCCATCGCCTCATGGGGCGACGCCTCCCACGCCGACCTGCGACGCGAGTTGGAGCATGGCGTTCAGACCGAGCGACCCTTGCAGCGAGACGTACGCGCCGCCCCGGATCCATTCAAGCTGACCGCGGTCCGGCGTCCAGCGCGCGCTCGTCCCGCCCAGATCGACCAAGAGTTGCAGCGCCGATGACGCGGATGGGAGCGCGAGGCCGGCTTGCACGTGCAGGACGAGCGGCCCGCCGGCCGTGTCGGTCTCGCGCTGGCGGAACACGAAGCTCACGCCCGTCGTCCCCGATGCATCCGACACGACCGACGCGCTCACCAACACGTAGCCGGCGGGCAGGTTCGTCGGGAGCATGACGGGCACCGGGGAACGCGCCAGCGCGTCGGCGGGCGAGACCTGCTCGATCGAGATCCCCGATCCCGACACGGTGGTCCAGGCGGCGGGGAGCGGTTGGCCTCGGACGGGGAGCGACGCCGCCAGCTGCAGGAGCTGCGTCCGAGGCAGGTTGGATTCCAGGAAGAGGTCCGTCGCCGAGGCGTGGATCGCGAGGCGTCGCCCGAGTCCGTCGCTCGCCGGCTCGTAGTACGCGACGCCGCCGCTCGACAGACCCACCTGTTGCGCAGCGTCGCCCACCGGGCCGAACACCGTGGGTCCGCTCCAACTCGGACGTTCGCCGATCCGCACGTACGACATCCCGTCGGTGTAGAGCAGGACCGACCGTGGCGCGTTCGGGTCGTGGCGTGGCGGCACGACCGCCGAGGACAGTTGGAGGTTGCCGGGCGAGGTGAGCGTTACCGGCAGGTATCCGACGCGCCCGGGGAACGCCGCGAGCGGCACGGCGTCGGGGTGGGACCAGCCCGCAGCGGCGAAGAGCGAGAGCTCCGGAGGGTTCCGGTCGAACGAGGTGAGCTGCACGTCCAGGATGGACGCCGTGCTCGCCTCGATGGGCATCCCGAAACGGAGCTCCCACGCACGCCGCGCGGGATCGGTGGACGGGTAGACCGTGGCGCGCAACGGGAACCAACCCGCGCGATCCAGCCAGAGATCCACTCGGTCGCCGCCGAAGAACGGGCGCCAGTTCCCCCCGAGCTCCAGGAACGGGAAGAGCGGCTGCGCGCGCGCGAACGTGAGCTGCACCTCGACCGCTTGGCGGCCGGCGACGTGGCCCGTGCCGATGACGTCGATTCCGTCCGCCGACGAGAACGTGGTCAGCGGCAACACCAGCTCGGCGGGGGCGGGCGCCTGCGCCGAGTACGCCGGCGCTCGCGTGATGGTGGTGCGGGTGGGCGGACACCCACCCGCGGGGAGGGTTGCGGGGCAACCCGTTGGGCCCGATCGGTACATCGAAGCACCGTCGGAGATGAACGTGAGGTTCGTCGGCGTCCACGCCGCAGACGGATAAGTCGTGAGGTCCGCGACGTTCATCCGGAACCGTTGCGGGGCGCGGAACGCGACGTCCATCCGCAGATGTCGGACCGGCACGCTCGCCGAGAGTCCGTGCTCCGTGATGGCGAACGTCCCCGAGAACGCGTCGATCGAGGGGGCGGCTCGCTGAACGTTCAGGACCACGGCCGCCGCGGCGATCGGGCGGTTCGTCGAGCTCTGCCACGGTCCGCCGACCACGACGCTCCCGGCCATGATCCCGGCGATCGTCGCCGCGAGGACCGGTGTGAGCCAGTGAGCCTTCGGGCGAGCGGGGGCCGGCATCCTCCGCAGACGGCGTCGCGCTCCGCGAGGCTCCGCCGCGACGCGCGCCATGATCGGTCCGACCAGGTCGGGGACCTGCTCGGCCGGCCGGATCCTGACCGCCGTCCGCACGCGCGCGGCACCGGTGTCGAACGCCTGGCACGACGCACATCCCGCCGCGTGCTCGTCGACTGCCGACCCGAACCGACCGGCAACGTGCTCC
>JAYUAK010000014.1:0-6397 GCA_043741335.1 Actinomycetota bacterium | reverse complement strand
TCCACCACGTGCCCGGCCGGATGGAAACGGTCGAGGCTGGCCAGGATTTCCTGGTGGTGGTGGACTACGCGCACACGCCGGATAGCATCCGGAGCGTGCTGCGCGCGTCGCGCCCGCTGACGGCCGGTCGCCTGATCCTCGTGTTCGGTTGCGGTGGGGATCGCGACCGCGCCAAGCGACCCCGGATGGGAGCCGCGGCCACTGCGAACGCCGATCTGACGGTCATCACGACAGATAACCCGCGCTCGGAAGATCCGATGGCGATCATCTCCGAGATCGAGCCCGGAGCGAAGGCCAACGAGGAGGCCGGAGACACGGGGAGTGGTGGTGCCTTCGTCATCGAGCCGGACCGCCGCGCGGCCATCCGGCTGGCGCTGCACGAGGCCGCCTCCGGCGATGTCGTGGTGATCGCGGGCAAGGGCCACGAGCCCTACCAGGAGCTGAGCGACCGGACCATCGCGTTCGATGATCGCGTCGTCGCGCGCGAGGAGCTCGTTGCGATGGGGGAGGGGGCGTGAAGCCTCGGCGGATGTCCGACGTCGCCCAAGCAGTTGAGGGTCTGTTCCTCGGAGCGGACGCCGAGGTGACGTCCATCGCGATCGATTCGCGTGACGTCGCTCCAGGAGGGTTGTTCGTGGCGCTGCCCGGGGAACGGACGGACGGTGGGCGGTTCGTCCCCGAAGCATTCGCGAACGGGGCCGCCGGCGTGCTCGTGCGGGATGGTTTGGACGTCGATGGCCCGGCGGTCTCCGTTCGCTCGACCGGCGAGGCGCTCTTGATGCTCGCTCGAGATGAGCGTTCGCGTATGGACGCGCGCGTGGTCGCCGTCACTGGCGCGAACGGCAAGACGTCGACGAAAGACATGACGACGGCGGTCCTGGCGACCACGTTGCGGACATACGGCAGTCGTAAGTCCTTCAACAATGAGGTCGGGTTGCCGGTCACGATCTTGGAAGCGCCACCCGACACCGAGGTCGTTGTGGCGGAGATGGGCGCCCGTCACGTGGGCGACGTCGCCACCCTCTGTAGCATCGCGCGGCCGATCGTTGCCATCGTCACCAACGTGGGCCTTGCACACCTGGAGGTGTTCGGGTCCTGGGAGAGGATCGTCGAGGCCTCGGCGGAGCCCATCGAAGCGCTGGGCTCGGACGGGACGGCCATCCTGAACGCCGACGACGTGGTTGTCGCCGGGTATGCGAGCCGATGCGCGGGCCGCGTCGTGACGTTCGGTCGCGCGTCCGATGCCGACGTCCGGGCGGATGAGGTCTCGCTCGCGCCCGACGGCTGCGCGACCTTCACTCTCGCCTCTGAGGCCGAGCGCGCGACCGTGACGCTCGCCGTTCCGGGAGAGCACATGGTGTCGAACGCCCTAGCGGCTACGGCCACGGGCGTGACGCTTGGGGTTCCCCTCGCCGCGTGTGCTGACGCGCTCGCTCGCGCCGTGGTTTCTCCGTGGCGGATGGAGACGTTCACGACGGCTGAGGGCATCCGGGTCGTGAACGACGCCTATAACGCGAACCCAGAGTCGATGGCAGCGGCCCTTCGCGCCGCGCGCTGGATGGCGGGCGAGGGTCACCTGATCGCCGTGTTGGGCACGATGGCCGAGCTCGGTCCGATCGCCCCGAAGGAACATGAACGGATCGGCGAGCTGGCGGCTCGGATCCGCGTGGATCGTCTCATCGCAGTCGGAAGGTCCGCCCGTGCGATCGTGGACGCCGGTCTCCGTGAAGGTGTCGAGCCGGACAACGTGGCGTGCTACGACGACCCGGATCAGGCGCTCGAGGACGTGCGCCGGTCGGCGCGCGCCGGGGACCTGGTTCTGTTCAAAGGATCGCGCGTGGCCGGTTTGGAACGACTGGCTGAGGCGTTGCGGTGAAGTCGATCCTGGTCGCAGCCGCCTTCGCTCTCGCCGTCACGTTGCTCGGCACGCCGGTCGCGATCCGGGCGTTCCGTGTGTGGGGATGGGGTCAGCGGATCCGCGAGGACGGCCCGCATACGCACCTGGAGAAGATGGGCACTCCGACGATGGGCGGCATCGTGATCTTGATCGGGTTGGCCGGTGGGTTCTTGGCATCGCGCCTCACGTTCCGACACTTCACCCCGGCGGGGCTCGCACTGTTGTTCGCCGCGGCGGGGTTCGGCGTCGTCGGGTTCTTCGACGATTTCCTGAAGGTCCGTCGGCGCCAGTCGCTCGGTTTGTCGAAGTCCCAGAAGTTCCTGGGGACGGCGATCATCTCGATCATCTTCGCGATCGTCGTGGTGCATTTCTCCGCCGATACCGGCACGTCGACGGAACTGTCGTTCATCCGCACCACCGGTCTGCACCTCGGGATCCTGTTCTATCTCTGGGCGTTCGTGATCCTCACCGCGTCGTCGCACTCGGTGAACCTCACCGACGGGCTCGACGGATTGGCCTCCGGGTCCTCGATCCTGGTTTTGTCGGCGTTCATGTTCATCGCGTTCTGGCAGTTTCGGCATACGTGCCAGCTCCTGCCCGGCCCGGCCTGCTACGCCATCGATCCCGACGCCGCTTTAGATACGGCAATCGTGGCCGCGGCGATGATGGGAGCGGTCACCGGCTTCCTCTGGTGGAACGCCGCCCCCGCGAGGATCTTCATGGGGGATACGGGCGCCCTGGCGCTCGGGGGATTGTTCGGTGCGCTCGCGATCACCACGAACACCCAGATGTTGCTTATCATCCTCGGCGGCCTGTTCGTCGTCGAGACGATGTCGGTGATCCTGCAGGTGATCTCGTTCCGGGGTTTCGGACGCCGGATCTTCCGCATGTCGCCGATCCATCATCACTTCGAGCTCGCGGGCTGGCCGGAGTTCACGGTGATCGTCCGGTTCTGGATCATCGCCGGTCTCTGCGTCGCGGTCGGGATCGGTCTGTTCTACGTGGACTTCATCAGCAACGGAGGGCTCGGATGAGCGGCGCGCTCCGAGATCGCCGAGTGGTCGTCGTCGGAGCCGGCGTCGCCGGCGTTGCCGCCGCTCAGGTGCTCGCCGAGGAGGGCGCAGAGGTCGTGGTGAGCGAGACGCTTCCCGCCCACGAGCTCCCGCATCTCGCGGAGCTTCGCGCATTGGGGGTCCTGGTCGCGGCCGGCGGGCACGAGCGGTCGCACCTCGACGGCGCGACGCTCCTCGTCACGAGTCCCGGTGTGCCGCAGGACGCACCGATCCTTTCATGGGCCATCGAGAGAGGGATCCCGGTGTGGGGTGAGCTCGAGCTGGGGGCGCGTCTGTGCAGCGCCCCGTACATCGCCGTCACCGGAACGAACGGCAAGACCACGACGACCGGCATGATCGCCTCCTGTCTGCGCGCCGGTGGCCTCGACGCCGTCGCGTGCGGGAACATCGGCCATCCGTTCCCCCTGGCGGTGCGCGAGGGTCATGAGGCGTTGGTCGTGGAGACGTCCTCATTCCAACTGCGGTTCGTGCAAACGTTCCACCCACGTGTTTCGGTGCTGTTGAACCTCGCGCCCGATCATCTGGACTGGCACGGATCGGAGCAGAGCTACGTCGACGCCAAGACGAACATACTTCTTGCTCAAGGCGAGGGTGACACGCACGTCGGCAACCGAGATGACGCTCGCGCGGCGTTGGTCTCTGAAGCAGCTCCCTGTCCAGTAGTCTGGTTCAGACTAGATGCGCCGAACGACGGCGAGGTCGGATATGCCGACGGCCAACTCGTGGCACGGCGTGCGGGGATCGATGTCTTGGGGCCGATCGATGCCGAGCGTGCCGGCTTCCGTGCCGATGCGGCAGCAGCGGCTGCAGCCTCACTCGCGTTCGGCGTCTCGCCCGACGCGGTGCGGCGAGGATTGGCGAGCTTCGTCCCGGCTCATCATCGCGGCGAGGTCGTTGCGCTCGTGGACGGCGTGCGCTTCGTGGACAATTCGAAGGCGACCAACGTGCATGCTGCCCTCGCCGCGATCGATGGAGTGGAGGGGGCGGTATTGATCGCCGGAGGCCGAGCGAAGGGCGTGGACCTCTCGCCCTTGCGCTCACGCGCGGATCGCCTCACGGGCGTGGTGGTCCTTGGAGAGGCAGCCCTCGAGATCGAGGCGGTCTTCGACGGCGTGGTGCCGGTCCGCCATGCGACCTCGATCGAGGAGGCGACCCGGACCGCGTTGACGCTCGCGCTTCGGCCGGGCACGGTGCTCCTCGCGCCCGCGTGCGCAAGCTGGGACATGTTCCGTGACTACGCGGAGCGCGGCGATCGCTTCGCGATCGCCGCGCGGGCACTCATGGAGGAGGTGGGCGCGCGTGGCTGATCGAGCGACCGCGAAGAGCGCCGCCACGCCGAAGCGCGCAACATCCAAGCGCGGAAGCGACCGTGCTCCAGCTCGGACGGCAAAGCTCCGCGTGGTGCGTCCACCGGCTCGTCGACCCCGCAAGAGTCCCACCGCGTTCGCGCGCACCAGCGTGATCCTGTTGCTCGTGCCCGCCGTTCTCCTCACGACGATCGGCATCGTGGAGGTCTTCTCCGCCAGCTCCGTCTACGCGTTCACGCACTATGACAACAGTTTCTGGTTCCTGGAACGGCAGGCGATCTACGCGGGGATCGGGGTGGGGGCATTGTTCCTCACCGCCCGTATCCGCTACGCCGCGTGGCGCCGGCTCTCGGGGCCGTTCCTGTTGTTGTCGGTCGCGCTGCTCTTGGTAGCGCTTCACCCCTCGTCGGGCGTCTCGGTGTATGGCGCATCGCGGTGGATCGTCCTGGGACCGCTCACCTTGCAGCCGTCGGAGTTCGCGAAGCTCGGTCTGATCGCGTTCGCCGCCACCGTGCTGGCGCAGAAAGAAGGGAAGCTCGACGAATGGCTCCACCTGGCGCTGCCACTCGGTCCCGTCGTCCTGCTGGTCGCCGCCATCGTGATGCTCCAGCGCGACCTGGGCACGACCATCGTGATGGTCGGGAGCGTGCTGATGATGCTGTTCGTGGCCGGGGCGCGGCTGCGTCACCTCGCAGTGACTGGGATCGTGGCACTCGGCGGGCTCGCCTACCTCATCTTCGGAACCGCCTATCGGCGTGCTCGGTTCCTTTCGTTCGTCGATCCCTGGAAGGACCCTTTGAGCAACGGCTACCAGTTGATCCAGGGCATGATTGCGCTGGGTTCCGGTGGCTGGTTCGGCGTCGGGCTTGGCGCCAGCCGACAGAAATGGGGCATCCTGCCGAACGCCCACACGGACTTCATCTTCGCCGTGCTGGGCGAGGAGCTCGGGCTGATCGGCGAGCTCGTCGTGCTCGCATTGTTCGGGGTCGTGATCTACGCCGGCATCCGGATCGCGGTGCGGGCGCCCGACACGTTCGGCCGGTTGCTGGCGGCGGGGATCACATCGTGGATCGGGTTGCAAGCCATCGTGAACCTTGGCGCCGTGACGGGGCTGCTGCCCATCACGGGTGTGCCGCTACCGTTCGTCTCATTCGGGGGGTCGGCGCTCGTCGTCACGCTCGCGGCCGTCGGTGTGCTGGCGTCGATCGCGCGGGCGGGCGCGGCCTCTTCGGTCGACCGGGCGGGCGCGGCCTCCAGGAAGGGGGCGGCGGGCCGGTCGCGCACCTCGACGCGGGGAGTCCCGGCGTGAACGTGGTGATCGCCGCGGGAGGGACGGGAGGACACGTCTTCCCCGCGCTGGCCCTTGCCGACACCTTGGTGCGCGATCACGGCGCCAACGTGCGGTTCATCGGATCGCCGGACGGTCAGGAGGCGACACGCGTCCCCGAGGCGGGATACCGGTTCGACGCGGTGAACGCCGCACCGTTTCATCGGGAGGTGTCGATCCGGGCCGCGAAGGCGCCGGTGATCGCGCTCCGCTCCGCCTTCGCCTGTGCCTCGCTCGTGCGCGATGCCGATGTCGCCGTGGGGATGGGGGGGTACGTGAGCGTGCCGCCGATGCTCGCGGCGCGACGTGCGCGCATCCCGATCGTCCTGCACGAGCCGAACGCGATCCCCGGCCTGGCGAACCGCCTGCTCGCTCGCTCCGCGAAGGCCATCGCGATCGTCTTCGAAGATACGCGGGGCCGCCTCGCCGGAGGTGCTCGAGTGGAGACGATCGGCTACCCCGTCCGGCGATCGATCCTCGACCTACCGCAGGATCGCGTCGCCCTCGCCGATGAAGCCCGGTCGCTATGGCATCTGGATCCCGGCCGGCGAACCGTGCTGGTCACCGGCGGTAGTCAAGGCGCGTTGCACGTGGATCAGGTGGTCGCCGATGCGCTTGGGCTGCTGGCCGAGCGACAGGACCTTCAACTGTTCATCATCAGCGGCCCGGCACACGAGGCCGTCGTCGCGGGCGCCGCATCGCGTGCCTCGGGCGTCCGGGCACAGGTTGTGCCGTTCGTGGATCGGATGGAGCTCGCCTACGCAGTGGCCGAACTCGTCGTCGCCAGGGCTGG
>JAYUAK010000013.1:0-2711 GCA_043741335.1 Actinomycetota bacterium | reverse complement strand
GGCGGGCGGTGGAGGAGCCCATGGTGATCCACGGCATCGGCGGTTCCCGAGACGAACGTCGGGCCACCGTGAAGAGCGCGCTCGAACGCGTGGGCCTCACGCCCCCCGACCTGTTCATGGATCGCTACCCGCACGAGCTGTCGGGCGGGCAGCGTCAGCGGGTCGCGATCGCGGCTGCGCTCGTTCTGGAACCGGAGCTGCTCGTGGCCGACGAGCCGGTGTCGATGCTCGATGTGTCGGTCCGCGCGGGAGTGCTGTCGCTGCTGGACGAGCTACGTCAGGGCGGCCTCACGATCCTGATGATCACCCACGACCTATCGACGGCCGCGCACTTCGCCGACCGGATCGCGGTGATGTACCTCGGCCGCGTCGTCGAAGAGGGGCCCGCGAAGGAGATCGTCCACAACCCACAGCATCCCTACACGAAGGCGCTGATGTCCGTGGTGCCCAAGCCCGATCCTCGCAGCCGCGGGCGCCGGGAGATCTTGAAGGGCGAGACGCCGAACCCGATCCACGTTCCGGCCGGCTGTCGCTTCCACCCACGCTGCCCCATCGCCCAAAACGTCTGTACGGCCACTGACCCTGAGCTTCGACCGACGTCTGCGGGGGCCACCCCCGAGCATCGATCGGCCTGCCTGTTCACATGACGAAGAGTGCACCCCAACTCGGGCTGATGGTGGGCGCGCCGGCGCCGGCCGACAAGCGCGTGACCTTGGCGAACTGGCAAGACCCGCCGTTCAATCGCTGGAGCTTCGCCCACGTTCGCGAGGTGATCCCGACCGCGCGGATCGGCCGGGGCGATGGACCCGTGAGCGAGTTCGAACGCGACGAGCGCGACCTCGACCGTATCGCGTTGGACTTCCGCGGCCGGCGCGTGACGGTTGCCCAGATGCTGGAGGAGACCTACACGGACGGCCTGCTGGTCCTGCATCGAGGGCGCATCGTGACCGAGTGGTACGCCGATGGCATGACGCCCGCGACGACCCACCTGCTGATGTCGGTCTCGAAATCACTCACTTCGGGACTCGCCGGCGTGCTGGCCGGCGACGGGCGTCTGGACCCGAGGGCCGAGGTTCCCACCTACGTGGAGGAGTTGCGAGGCGGCGCGTTCGAGGGCTGCACGGTGCAGCATCTTCTGGACATGCGCGCCGGCACGAAGTGGTCGGAGGACTACGAAGACCTCGACTCCGACGCGAGGATCTACGAGCAGGCGATGGGGTGGCGCCCTCGAATGCACGATGACCTCCCGCACGACCTCTACACCTACATGGCCGGCCTCTCGGAGAACGGCGGTCCGCACGGCGGTCCGTTCGACTACCGGTCGATCCTGACGGACGTGCTCGGGTGGGTATTGGAGCGCGCGGGTGGATCACCGTTCGCGGAGCTGTTCTCACGAGAGATCTGGTCTCGGCTCGGGGCCGAGCGCGATGCCGACGTCACGGTCGACCCGGGTGGATGCGCGTTGGAAGACGGCGGCATCTGCACCACACTTCGCGACCTCGCGCGCTTCGGCCAGATGTACCTGCAGGACGGCGAGCTGGATCGACGCCGGATCGTGCCGGCGGACTGGACCCGGCGGCCCTGGACCCCCGACCCTGAGTTGATCGGGGCGTTCTCGGGCGCCCCCGAGGCCGCGCACCACCAGGGCGCGATGTATCACGATTGCTGGTGGAGCCTCGATCCGGAGCGCGGCATCTACTCGGGCCTGGGCATCCACGGCCAGCAGCTGCTGATCCATCGTCCCGCTCAGGTCGTCGTCGCGAAGTTCTCGACGCAGCCGAAGCCCTACGACATGGACGTCGAGCAGCTCCAGATCTGGGGCTCGCTCGCGATCTGCGACGCCCTCAACGAGGGCTGAGTTCGGAGGACCCGCGCGGCCTATGACGCGGCCGTGACGGTAGCGGAGCGTGAGCGAGGGCTTACTCGTGTGCGAAATCGAGCCTCGGCACCTCCGAACCCGGCACGGCCGGATGCCTCGACAGATGCTCGAGGAGCTCGCGGACGCTGGCCGTTGCCACACAGACCGTGCTGTCCGCGGCCCCGTAGTACATCCGCAGCGTGTCGCCGTCCTCATCGAGGATCCAACCGCAGGGGAACACCACGTCGGGAACGTCGCCGGATCGCTCGTAGACGGCCTGCGGTCCGAAGACCCATTCGTTCCCGCGCGCGATCACGACCGTGGGATCGTCGATGTCGAGGAGCGCCAGACCCAGCCGGTAGATCGAGCCGGAAACCGTCACGCGCACGCCGTGGTAGCAAAGCAACCACCCCTGATCGGTGAGGAGCGGCGGTGGCCCGAGCCCGATCTTGTCGGCGTCCCACCACGCGCCCCTGCGAGCGGGCAACAGGATCTGAGAATCGCCCCAATGCCGAAGGTCGGGGCTCCACGACATCCAGATGTGGGCGCCGTGCTCAGAACCTCTGGCCGCCGGCCGGTGGATCAGCCCCCACCGACCTCCGAACTTCAGCGGGAACAGCGCGGCATCCTTGTCCTCGGGCGACTGGATCACCCCGCGGCGCTCGAACGTCCGGAAATCGGTGGTCTTCGCAAGGCACACCAGCGGACCGCCGGGAGAGTACCCCGTGTAGACGATCAAGTACCCGCCATCGGTGCCGCGAGTGATCCGCGGGTCCTCGACGCCCCACTGCTCTTCGAAGCAGTCCAGATCGGGAGCGATGCCCCGATCGGGCTCGATCTCCCAATCGGTGAA
>JAYUAK010000012.1:0-6409 GCA_043741335.1 Actinomycetota bacterium | reverse complement strand
GGTCCGGATGTCCGTCGAACTCGATGCCGTAGAAGTCGAAGACCTCTCGTTCCTGCCAGTTCGCCGTGGGGAACATGGCGGTCACCGACGGGACACGGGCATCGGTCTCGGGAACGCCGACCTTCAGGCGCAACCGATGCTTCTCCGCCATCGACCGGAGCTCGTACACGACCCAGAACCGCGGATCGTTGTCGGGCCAATCGGCGGCGGTCACGCACGACAGGAAGTCGAACGAGAGATCGAGATCGTCCCGGAGCATCGTCAATGTAGAACGCAGATCGTCGCGGTCCACGACGATCGTGACCTCGTCACGAGCGACCAGAACGTCGGAAAAGCGATCGCGGAGACGATCCGCCAACGCGGCCGGCATCACCTGAACGGCTCCGCCGTTCGGACCTTCTCCTGCAGCTTCAAGATGCCGTGCATCAGCATCTCGGGCTTCGGCGGACATCCCGGAACGTAGACGTCGACCGGCACGATCGTGTCCACTCCTTGGACGATCGCGTAGTTCGTGAACATGCCGCCTGCCGAGGCGCACACCCCCATGGAGATGACCCATCGGGGCTCGGGCATCTGGTCGTAGATCCGCCGGAGCACCGGGGCCATCTTCTGCGACACGCGACCGGCCACGATCATCAGATCCGCCTGCCGGGGTGATGCGCGGAACAACTCCATACCCCAGCGCGACAGGTCGTACTGTCCGGCGCCGGTCGACATCATCTCGATCGCGCAGCACGCCAGACCGAACGTCGCCGGCCACATCGACTGCTTGCGCGCCCAGCCGACGGCGCGATCGAGGCTGGTCAACAGGATTCCCCGCTTGACCTCCTCCTCGACCTCCTCGGGAGTCGCGCCGAGATGCACGCCCTCCAGTCGCTCAACGGGCACCGACGACCTCCCGCGGCGACTCGAGATCGGCGGCCGCTTCAACCGGCGCAACGCTGACGCCGGACCACTCCAGACCACCCTTGCGCCACACGTAGACATAGGCGACGAACACGAGGCCGATGAACACGGTCATCTCGCCCAGGCCGAACAGGCCGAGGCCGCGGAAGGCCACGGCCCAGGGGAAGAGGAAGATCGTTTCGATGTCGAAGATGATGAAGAGCATCGCGACCACGTAGAACTTGACCGAGAACCGCTCCCCTCGCGGCAGCCGCACCGGGTCGTTGCCGCACTCGTATGCGGAGAGCTTGACGGGGTTCGGGCGGTGCGGTCGAAGGGCCGACGATGCGGCCAGCGAGCCGACCGCGAACACGAGCGCCAACCCAGCCAAGATCAGGATCGGCAGGTACTCGCTCAGCACGGGGCGCATCCTACTTCCGCGGTCATGAGGACGCCTTCGCGAGCCGTTCCAGCAGGTAGAAGAGCTTGTCCTGGATGTCGCCGTCCCGGCCGTCGCTCAAGTTTCCCATGACACGCAGCGCGAAGTTCATCACCACCGGCCGCGGCAGCATGAAGCGGGTTGCCAAACCCATGATCGTGGGCTTGCCGACCGCGCGGGCAAAGCCCCTGCCGATCGCGAAATACCGTCCGTAGCGCTGCTGAAGCACCGTGGGGTACGACATGGTGAGCCCGGGACGGTCCTGCACCAGCGCCTCATGGACCAGGTCGGCCGCGATCTCACCGGTCTCCATGGCGTACGCGATCCCTTCGCCGTTGAACGGGTTGACCGCGCCGGCGGCGTCGCCGACGAGCAACATGCCGGGGACGGCCTGCGGGACGCGGTTGAAGCTCATCGGCAGCGGCCCGGAGAAGAGCTTCCCCTCGGCGGTCTCCTCCGAGATCCCGAACGAAGGGGGCAGCATCGTGGCGAACGCGTTGAACAGCCGCTGGGCCGACACGTCCTTGAAGTTCTTGAAGGTGTTGAGGAGACCGGCGCCGAGGTTGATCGTCCCACCGGCGACCGGGAACAGCCAGCCGTAGCCGGGGAGCAGGAGGTCTCCCTCCCACAGGTCCAACCACGACTCCAGCCACGGACCCGGGTGATAGTCGGTGCGGTAGTAGCGACGCGCGGCGATGCCGAGCGGCCTGGTCTCGTCGCGCGTGACACCCGCGGGCTTCGCGAAACGGGAGGCGGCGCCGTCGGAGGCGATCACGAACCGCGCCCGAAGCTCCGTGGGCTCGGCATCCTTGTCCTCAACTGAGCGGATCCTCGCACCGCGGACCCAGTCTGCTTCGAGGATGGGGCCGATCGCCTCCGTTCGCTCCATGAGGCGGGCGCCGGCCTTTTGCGCACGCTCCACGAGCAACGCGTCGAAGTCGTGGCGGGTCCGAACGAGGCCGAAGTCCGGGAAGCTCGAGAGCTCCGGGAACGGCAGTTCGATCAGCGCGTCGCGCGAATGGACCCGAAGACCTTTGACTCGCTCGAACCCGGGTTCGTCGGGGTCGACGCCCATCTTCAACAGAGCGGCAACACCTCGAGGCGTGAGCCCGTCACCGCAGACCTTCTCTCGCGGGAACGCAGACCGCTCAACGATGGTCACGTCGACACCATGTCGTGCCAAGTGGTAGGCGGTGGCCGATCCGCCCGGACCCGCCCCTACCACCAGGACATCCGTCTCGATCCGGTTCACGCGCTCCCCCTCGGCGAGCTTGTGAAATCAATCACAAGCTCAGGCTACCGGCATGTGAAAGGCTTCACAAAGCAGCCTACGCCCGTCGCCCTCGAACGGCGAATCACGAGACCTGCCTCAGCCGGCGCGATGGTCCCACGAATCCACGGTCGAAGCCTCGACGCGAAGGAACCCCAGACCCGAGACTCGCTTGGTGAGCAGCTCGAATCCGTCGCCCGCGAACATCGAGCGGTACTTCTCGTGCCACGCGGACATCACATGACGGATGTCGGGATGTTCTGCCGCCATGGCTTCGGCCGCGCCATCCAGGCGTACACCGGTCAGCTCCAGCCAGTCCCGACCACGATCGACCACGATGCAGACGCGCGGGTCGCGAACCACGTTCTCCCAGCTCGCGTCGCCGTGGCGCGTGCAGACGAACAGTCCGTCCTCGAGCCACACGAACCACCGGGATGCCACGTGAGGCACACCGAGAGGAGCAACCGTCGCCACGTGACAGCTCGGCACGTCTCGGAAGGCTCGTCGCAAGAACTCCAGGTCCCCGCTCATCCCGCGCCTACGAGCTCGGCCAACCCACGGAGCGAGGCGACCGCGGCGGGCTCGAGCCCCGGCGCATCAAGCGCGACCCGTCCTTGGGCGATGAGCTGGGCTACCCGACCGGGCACCGAAAGGACATCGCCGTCGCGCTCGTCGTCTCGGAGCTGGAAGGCGAGGCCGACGGGCGCGCCGTAGTCCGCCAACGCCGCCAGGACCTCTCTGCCGCCGCCAGCCAGGAGCGCTCCGATCTGGAGCGGTCCTTCCACGGTGTAGGAACCACCCTTGAGCGCGGCGACTGCGATCGGATCCGCGTCGGCGTCGGCGACGTCCAGGCACTGACCCAGGGCCATTTCGGTTTTCATCCGGTGGTACCGATCGAGTGCGGGCAGGAGGACGTCGGCGTCGAAGCCCGACGTGAGCAGCAAGCGATCGGCCAAGACGGCCGCGAGATCTCCCGCCAGCAAGGCCATCGATCGGCCGGTGTGCTCTGGGTCAAGCGACCCGCTTTTTCGCGCTTCGCGCGCCAAGGAGTGGGCGCTCGCCGGGATACCGCGACGCTCCGAGCTCTGGTCCATCAGGTCGTCGTGGATCAGCGCCATGGTGTGCAGCAGCTCGAGCGCGGCAGCGGCACGTTCGATGGGCTCGCCGTCCAAACCACCCGCAGCCCGAAAACCCCACAAGCAGAATGCCGGTCGCAAGCGCTTTCCACCGGCAGCGATCAGTCGGATGACCTCGTCGATCGGAAGGAGGGCGCCGGGGGCGACGGAGGCCATCTCGCCGCGCTGGCCGGCGAGAAACGTGTTCAACGTGTTGTCGATACGGGTGCGGATGGCCTGAAGCTCGGCCGAGAGGCCGGTCGAGGATGCAACCAATGATTCGACCAAGGATCCGGATGGCGCCTGCACGTTGGGGCCGGGGAACATCGCCATCAGTATCGCAAGACTCGCCCCATCCCCCGGCCGATATCATGAGCCGGGCTCGGCCCCGACTCCATGAACCGCTTCCAGAAGCTCGCGCTCTCTACCGCCGCCGCGACGATCGTGCTGTTTGCCGTGGGCGGACTCGTCAGAGGGACCGGCTCGGGACTGGGATGTTCGACGTGGCCGCAATGCACGCCGGGTCAGCTCTTTCCTTCCGGCACCGTGCACTCGCTGATCGAGTTCTCGCACCGGCTCATGGTGTTCGTGGTCACCGTGTTGGTCGTGGCGACGGCGGTCGTGGCCTGGGGTCAACATCGGACCATCCCGTCGGTCGTCTGGCCAGCCGTGGCGGCCATCCCCTTGGTGATCGGACAGGCCGTCCTGGGCGGTGTGGTCGTCCACACCGAGCTGAACCCATGGTGGGTCACCGCGCACTTCGCCGTTGCCCTCACGCTCGTAGCCGACGTGATCTTCGTGGCGGCGAACGCCCTCTCCACCCCGAAGTCCGATGGGCATACGTCGACCTCGGGTGGCAACCCGTCGTTTGCCCGGCTCACGTTGATCGCTGCCGGCGCCACCGGGGTGTTGCTGTTAGTCGGCACGTACGTCCGCGCCCAGTCCGCCGGGCTCGCGTTCACGGATTGGCCGCTGATGAACGGCCGCCTGGTCCCGGCACTCGGGGGTGCCGCGACGGCCATGTTCGTTCATCGGATCCTCGCAGCCGTTGTCTTCCTGGTCGTCGTCTGGGTTGCGATCCGGGCACGAACCATGACGAGCCGATCCAAAGATTTGGTCGTGCTCTCTGCTCTCGCTCTCGGCCTGTTCATGGGCCAGGTCCTGTCCGGAGCGCTGAACGTTTGGTCGCGTCTGCGGCCGTGGGCGGTCGTGCTCCACGTAGCGCTGTCGGTCGTGATCTGGGCAACCCTCATCGCGCTCGCCACCGTCTCGAGGCGGCTGGCAACACGTGCGGGCGCCGCCGGCAGCGACCCCGTAGACGACGGGACCCCGACGGCGGACAGCTCACTCCGGGACACGATCACCGCCTACATCCGGCTGACGAAACCGCGCATCATCCTCCTGCTTCTGATCACGACTCTGCCCGCGATGATCCTTGCCGCGCACCGCATACCACCCCTCGGCCTGATGCTGGCAACACTGCTGGGTGGCACGATCGCCGCGGGCTCGGCGAACGCGATCAACATGTACCTCGACCGCGACATCGACCAGATCATGCGCCGGACTCGGAGCCGGCCACTGCCCTCCCGCGCGGTCACGCCCGATCACGCCCTGCGGTTCGGATTCGTGCTGGGCGCCGTCTCCTACTTCTTCCTGTCGATCACGGTGAACGTGCTGGCGGCCACGCTCGCGTTGTCGGCGATCGCCTTCTACGTCTTCGTGTACACGATGTGGCTGAAGCGCACGTCGACGCAGAACATCGTGATCGGCGGTGCGGCTGGGGCGGTTCCGGCACTGGTCGGCTGGGCCGCGGTGACCGGGACGCTCGCGGCACCAGCCTGGATCTTGTTCGCGATCATCTTCGTGTGGACACCGCCGCACTTCTGGGCGCTCTCCATGCGGTACCAGGGCGACTACGCGGCTGCGGGCATCCCGATGCTGCCGGTCGTCAAGGGCGAGGCCGAGACACGCCGTCAGATCTTCCTGTATTCGCTCGTGCTGTTCGGGACGACGCTGGTGCTCTATCCGATCGGGCACATGGGGCCGATCTACCTGACGACGGCGATCGCGCTGGGCGGTGTCTTCGTCTATCGAACGCTTCGGCTGTGGCGCGAGGCTAGCTCGGACCGTGCGTGGGGCGTCTTCAAATACTCGATCGTGTATCTGGCGGCGCTGTTCGGGGCCGTCGCCGTAGACGCGCTCATGCCGCTCGGCCGCTGAACACGGCAGCTGACACGCTCAGGATGGCAGCGCCAGCACCCGGTCGATGAGCTGCCGCAGCTGCGCCGCGTCGGTCTGCCCAAAGACCGTCCACCGGATCGTCCCGGAGCGATCGATCACGTACGTGTCCGGCAATCCGAAGAACGCGAAGTCGTCGGCCCACGCACCCGGTTCGTCCACGATGCTTGGGTAAGGCACGTGGAGCTCCTTCGCCCACGCGCGTGCCTTCGCGGTGTCATCGCGCTCGTCAACGCCGAGGAACTCGACACCGCGGTCGCGATAGTCGTTGGCGAGCTGCACGAGCTCCGGTTGTTCCCGGCGGCAAGGCGCGCACCAGGTCGCCCAGAAGTTGACGACCACGACCTTGCCGCGGAGATCCGAGAGGGCAAGGGTTCCCCCCTGCACCGTCTCGCCGGCGAGCGCGGGAGCAGGCAAGCTCACCGACTTCGCCCCGAGCCCGTCATCCGCACTCCCCGACCC
>JAYUAK010000011.1:0-14479 GCA_043741335.1 Actinomycetota bacterium | reverse complement strand
CCTTACCATTGAGGTTAGGAGGGGGTCATTCTACACCGGTTTTCTAGCAACCATGTCTGTTTTGGTGTGTCACGGGTAGCCACCGGCCACCGCGTTCTGCGGTCTCGTGCACCCTTGGTGCACCCTCGGATCGGACGATTCCCGAACCTGTAGGGAATGGCCGAGCGGTCGCAATTCGAGATCGTCGTCGTGTGTGACTTCCGGTGTCGAGACTATGACGCGACGGCCGTGGACGAGGGCGTTTCTGAGGAGTGCGCTGGCTCACGGTTGCGAGCCCGCTTCGACTGCAGATAGTTGCTTGGCGTGCTCGACGGGGAGCGCCAGTCGGGCTGGGACGAGGGCGGTACTGACACAGACGAGCGCGACCACGCCCAGGACAGTCCCGTCACCTGCCGTGTCGCGGAGAATTCCGGCCAGCACGGCGCCGAGGATGGCGCCGGGAGCGAACGCGAGGTTCATGAGGGCGAACCTCGCCGGCGCGCTCGACCCCGGTGGTGAGCGCGGCCGTGGCGGGGGTCAGCACCCAAGCGGTTGCGCCTAGCAGCGAACGCATCTGCCGGTTGCACCCGCCAGTCCAGCACCTCGCGGCTGGTGAGTCGGCCGAGTGCCTCAACATACTCGGGGAAGCCGGCGCCAAGACCTGTGAGCTCGAACCCCTTGCTTGTCGCGTCGGCGGCGAGGGCCTCGGTCAGCGAGACGGCCGCTTCGACTCCCTCGGCTGTGGATCGCGCGATCCGTTCGTGGAGCACCTGACCATCACGCGTGACGAGAGCAGCTGCGGTCTTCGTGCCACCGACATCTACGCCGATGGAGACGACACTCATCGAGTCCACGCCACCACGGGCCGGTGGACAGCCTCGAGGACGCCGCTCGCCTCGGCGATCCGTGCCTCGTCGGGTTCCTTGTCGGCCACATCTGCGGTCGTCCGCGCGATCAAGGGAGCTGGGACTGAGTTGCTATCGGTGTCATCGGGCGGTCCAGCCGCCATCGACGAGGATCGTGTGCCCGGTGATCAGCGATGCGGCGGGTGAGGCGAGGAAGATGGCTGCCCCGGCGACGTCCATTGGTTTGCCGATTCGGTGTAGGGCGGCGATGCGTTGCGTCACGTCCGCGCGGAAGTCGGCGTCGGCGAGGGACGGGGCTGTCCCGTCGGTCTCGATCCAGGTTGGGGCGACGGCGTTGACGTTTACACCTCGTGCTCCCCACTCGATCGCGAGGCAGCGGGTGAGGTGGGAGATGCCTGCCTTGGTCATGCAGTAGATGGACTCGCCGGGCAGAGCGACGGAGCCGGCCTGCGAGCCGATGTTGATGATCCGCCCTGCTCCTTGGCGTAGCATCACGCGCCCGACCGCTTGGCTGACGAAGAACGTACCCTTGAGGTTGACGGCGCAGGTCAGATCGAAGTCCGCTTCGGAGACGTCCTCTGCTGGTGCCTCGGGTCCTGCGCCAGCATTGTTCACGAGACAGTCGATCCGTCCCATTGCCGCCACAGCCGTGTCGACGGCGTTCTGGATCTCCGCCATGTTGGTGACATCGAGCTTCACGCCGATCGATCGCCGGCCCATTGCTTCGATCTCAGCAACGACGTCGGAGCTACTGCCCTGATGACGTACGGCAACGACGACGTCCGCGCCGGCGTCTGCCATCGCGCAGGCGATGGCACGGCCGATCCCGGAGTTCGCGCCTGTTACGAGCGCGACCTGGCCGTCGAGCCTGAACCGTGGGAAGTCCTCCTGCGCCGCGTTGGGTGGGGTCATGTTCGGTCGCTCCTTCCGTTGCTTTGTACCCGCAGGGTCTGCTCGCCCCATGCTGGTTGGTCGCAGAGAACGGTAACGCCGCTGCGGAGGCGAAGTAGCGAGGCTGGCAGCTGCTCGTCCGGCTGATTGGTGAGGACTCGGTTGAGGATCGTCTGTTTGTGGGCTCCCGAGACGAGGAGGATGACGTGGCGGGCCCCCATGATCAGGCCCATGCCGGCGGTAGCCGCTTGTCTCGGCACGGCGTCTTGACTGCCCCAGTACGCCGCGTTGCTAACGAGGCTCTCGGGCGCGAGATCGACGACCCGGCTGGGTGCGTCAGCTGGTGATGGCGGCTCGTTGAAGCCGAGGTGCGCGTTCGGGCCAAGCCCGAGAATTGCGAGGTCGATGCCGCCGCCGGTGCGGACGTCGTGTTCGAAAGAGCGGCACGCTTCGTCGGGGTTATCACCGAGATCAAGCCAGATACCGCGATCATCGCCGATGCCTAGCGGGTGCGTGAAGCTACGGCGCATCCAGCTGGCGAGTGAGCGAGCGTCATCTCTGTCGAGTCCGACATACTCGTCGAGTTGAATGCTGCGAAGCTGGGAGGTATCGAGTCGGCCATCTGCGTTCATCGCGGCGAGCTGTTCGTATGTTCGCATCGGGGTGTTGCCGGTCGCGATCAGGACGGCTGCGGCAGGGAGCCGCTGGAGTATCGACGCGATCTGTTCTGCGGCGAGCTGTGCGAGCGCCGCGCTGTCATCCGCGACGATGATGCGGGGCTCAGGCATTGGAGCTCAGGCTCGTGGGAGCGTGCGCCGGTACGTGGGCATGTTCATCTCCCCGAAAGTGATGTCGGATCGCCGTGAGCTCGGCGGCGATGATGGATTGCGCGTGCGCAGCAGCCTCCGAGGCCGCACCGATCAACGAGGCCTCGACACCGAGAGCGGTTTGGATCACGGTCGGGGCTTCTGGCAGGAGTTCTCGAAGCCGACTGCGCATCGGCTCGAGAATAGGCTCCTCCGGCACAGAGAGCGCACCGCCAATGACGACCATTTCGGGTCGACGACCAGCACGGCGTTGGCCACCGCCACGGCTATCTGATCGATCACATCGTCGAATGCCGCGAGGGCAGCTGGCTCGCCCTCACTCGCGGCCGCAATGATCAGGCTCACATCTGCCCCTGATCGATCTCCACCTAGTTCGAGGTAGCGTTGGACAAGTGCGTCGGCGCCCGCCGCTCGATCCAGGGAGCGCTGGTCGGTGCGGGTTTGGCGTGAGAGGCCGATCTCGCCCGCGGATCCCGTCGTACCTCGAAGGAGGGCGCCGTCGACGATCACGCCGGCGCCGATCATCACAAACAGCAGGTTGTCGACACTCTGTTCGTTCCCTTGCGTTTCCTTGCGTTCCCTTGCCTTCCCTTGGCGGTGCTCGGCGACGGCGGCGAGGTTGGCGTGTTTCTCGACAAGGATCGGCGCGGAAACGGGGTGAGCTTTTCGAGCCTCCTGTGGCGAGCGTTGCTCTCACCGATCTCGACGACAGTGCGTTGCACTCGCTCGGGATCACGCTCGCCGACGGCCAACCTCGCGCCCTTCCGGGCGACACGGTTCGCGGCCTCGCGGCCGATGCCGCTCGACGCCGCCGTGACAAGAACACGCTTGCCGTCGAGCCGTCCCATCAGCTCCCCTCCACATCGAATGGGGGGTAGGCGAAACAGCGGGCAGCGGCACCCGGCTATCCGAACCTTAAAGGCTACCTACGACCGCGGCGGCGGCTCGTCTTCCGCGAAGACCTATGAGGCCGCGGTCCGTGAGCGTGAGGCTTCGCTCGGCCCGGTTGGAACGCTCCGCATCGCGACGGGGTCGAGTCGTGTCGTAGCGGGCCGCCACCATGCGCTGGCGCACATGGGACGCTGCGGCTTCTACGACCCTTCCGGCGAGATTGTCATCATCCCTCTTGGTGGCATACAGTTGACGCGGTGACGCGCCACCCATGCGTAGACCCGGCGGCGCCCGCCCTCGCTAAGGGGCGCGGTGAAATGCACAGAGGTACCGCAAGACCGGGCATGACCGGTCTGGAGGCGTAGTTGCTTTCCGGCCAAGCAGCGATCGTGACTGGCGCGAGTAAGGGAATCGGTCGCGCGATCGCGATCAAGCTGATCGAGCTCGGTGCAGACGTGGGGGTCGTCCAACGCGGTGACGGGCCGGGCGTCGGAGAGCGGGTCTCGATCCGAGCGGACCTCACCGACCCACGCGCCGCCGCACGCGCCATCAACCAGTTGGCCGACGAGCTCGGACGGCTCGACATACTCGTCTGCAATGCGGCTGGTACGCACAGGGAACCAGCACTTGACGTCAGTCTCGAGAACTGGGAACGCATCATCCAACTCGATCTCATATCGCCCTTCGCCCAGGCCCAAGCCGCCGCGCGACGGTACGTATCACAGTTCTCTGGCGGGAAGATCGTCTTCCTCGCGTCCCTGATGTCGTTCCAGGGCGGTCTCAACGTCTCCAGCTACGCCGCCGCGAAAGGCGGAATCGCGCTCCTCACAAAGGCCCTCGCAAATGACTGGGCTTCACGGGGTATACGTGTCAACGCGGTTGCGCCCGGCTTCACGGATACCCCGATGACGCAGCCGATCATGGCGGATGAAGCTCGAAACGCCGAGGTCATCCGTCGGACCCCTGTAGGCCGCTGGGGGGTGGCGAGCGAGGTCGCAGATGCAGTCGCCTTTCTCGTTTCTCCGGGCGCCGAGTTCATCCACGGGCACGTACTCCCGGTCGATGGGGGGTATCTGGGCCGATGAAGCAACAGCCCGCCAACGCGGTGCAGGCGTGGTGCAACGCGCTCGCGGAGGAGGAGCACACGCCGGAGACGTTCGAGGCGCGCGTGTGCAGCACCTGAGCTTGTCGGCCCAATTGCAGCGGGTGACAGCGATGCGGCCGTCGACGCTATCCATCGTCACATAGAGCCATCGTCACATAGAGCCTGACCAAACCGCTTCCAGAGGAGGCTTGCACTTTGCACATCACTGACGTCGAGACCATCGTCCTTCGCGCACCTTCTGTCGACACCTCGCGCTCGGATGGAACGCAGGACGCTCTCTACGTCCGCGTCCACACCGACGAGGGCATCACTGGCGTCGGTGAGGCCGATTCGTCACCCTATCTGGTGCGCACGGCGATCGAGATGCCGTCATCGCATATAGGTGCTCGAGGCCTCCGTGAGATCCTCGTCGGCGAGAACCCGCTTGAGATCGGGCGCCTCTGGGAGCTGATGTTTCATGCAAGCGAACACTACGGGCGTAGCGGGGTTGCGCTTCACGCGATCAGCGCGATCGACATGGCGCTCTGGGACATCGCCGGGAAGGCGTATGGTCAGCCCGTCTCGACGCTCCTCGGAGGCCGGCGCGTGGAGCGGGTGAAGGTCTACGCGAGTGAGCTGATGCCCGACACGGTCGACGAGGTACGGCGGATCGCGGCGACGGCGGTGGAGCGCGGCTACCTGGCGCTCAAGTTTGGCTGGGGGCCGCTCGGACAAGACCTCGCGGTCGACGAGCGCCTGATCCGAGCCGCCCGTGAGGCTATTGGGATGGAGCGCGATCTCATGATCGACGGCGGCCGCGCGTACACTCTCCGTGGCGCTTCGGAGCTCCTGGCCCGAGTCGCCGACGTCCGTCTGTACTGGCTCGAGGAGCCACTTCAGCCAGACGATCTCGACGGGTACAGACGACTGGCCGACTCGAGCGACGTGCGCATCGCAACAGGTGAGATCGAAGTCGGGATCCGGCCCTTTCGTGCGCTCGTCGAGCGAGCGCGCGTCAACGTCCTCCAGCCGGACCTCGGTCATTGTGGGGGGTTCACGGTCGGCCGGAAGATCGCCGACCTTGCTGCCGAGACTGACGTCGAGGTCGTGCCGCATTGCTTCGCAAGTGGCGTGCTCATCGCGGCGTCGCTCCATCTCGCAGCTGTCCTCGACCGTCCGACCTACTCGGAGTTCTCGGTCACCGAGTCGCCGCTTGCAAGCTCCGTGATCACCGAACCGTTCGTCCTCGAGGACGGGCAGCTCCGCGTCCCCGACCGTCCAGGGCTTGGCATCGAACTGGACGACGACGCGGTCGCGCGGTATCGGGTGGCGTCATGACCTCGGCGGTTGTAACGGGTGCCGCGATGGGCATCGGCAAGGCCATCTCGCAACGTCTGCGCGAGGACGGCTACGCCGTCGTCGGCGTCGACCGGAACGAGGAGGCGCTGCGCGTCACCGCTGGCGAGCTCGGCCTTACCGCGGTCGCCGGCGACGTCGCTGACTGGGACACCCACATCCGCGCAGCGGATGCCGCAAAAGATCTCGGTCGCCTGGCGGCATGGGTCAATAACGCGGGCCGCGACGTGTGGATTCCGGCCCACGAAGTGACTCCCGAGGACATCCAACGAGGCCTCGGCACAAACCAGCTCGGCGCGATGTATGGGTGCGCGATCGCCGTGAGGCGCATGCTGCCGTACCGCAGCGGCTCGATCGTGAACATCGCTTCGATCCAGGGCGTCGCGGCGTTTCCTCGCTACTTCATCTACCAGGCCGCCAAGGCCGCGGTGATCATGATCTCCAAGGGCATCGCACTCGACTATGGCCCACACGGCATTCGCTGCAACGCAGTCCTCCCGGGGACGATCGACACGCCCCTCACGCGGGAGTTCCTCATGCCCGACCTGCCGCCTGAGGAGTCGCTCCGCCGGGAGGGAGAGCTGGCCCCGCTCGGACGGGTGGGCCGGCCAGAGGAGATCGCCGAGGTCGTTGCCTTTCTGCTCTCCGACAGGGCTTCGTTCGTGACCGGCGCTAGCATCGTCGCCGACGGGGGGGCAACCACACGCTGCTTCGCATACCCCGCGATCAGTACGCCCTCCGGACCACCGACGGCAGCGTCTTGACGGGTGCCGCCGCGGGGTGGGAGGATCGTCTCCCTTGGAACGATCCGGCAACGCGAGTCTTGCGGCGCAAAGTCGCAGCCCAAAGCGTCGCCTGCGGCCCGGCGTCGTCGGGTGCGGTCTCGTCGCACAGGTCATGCATCTGCCGTATCTCCGCGAGCTTCACGATGAGTTCGATGTCGTAACGTTGTGCGACCTCTCCCGTGACGTGGTCGACGCCGCCGATCGGAGCTTCCCGGACGCCCGGCGCACGATCGACCCGACCGACATCTTCGACGGCCGCCTCGACGTGCTCTTCGTCCTTACCCCGGTAACCACGCGCCGCTTGCGATTGCCGCGGCCGAGGCCGGCGTTCACGTGTTCGTCGAGAAGCCGAGGTGCTTCTCGGTCGCCGAGGGTCTGGACATGCTCGCGGCGGCCGACCGCGCGGGAGTCCAGCTGGTGGTCGAATACATGGAGCGCTACGACCCCGCCTATGAGGAGCTGGCCCGGACGCTCGACCGCGCCTCCGTCCGTTTCGTTCGCATTACGACTCTCGAGTCGCCGCTTGAGCCGTAACGTCGATCACTACCCGCTCGCCCGCGGCGGGATCGACCCGGAGCTCGTGGCCGAGCTGATTGCCGACGACGAGTCGCGCGTCACCGCGGCAATCGGCACGCATGACCCTGTGCTACGACGTCTCTACCGAGTCGTGCTCCTCGACAGCATGATCCACGAGTTGAACACGGTGCCCGGGCTGCTGGGCGAGCCGGACGACCTCCGCTTCGCCGACGTCTGGGGCGCGCCTGACGGCGTGACGCTGACAATGCGCTTCGGGGGCATCGAGACCCTCTGCACCTGGGTCGACCTGCCCGGACTCGCGGCGTACGAGCAGGAGCTCGCGTTCCATGCGCCCGACTCCCGCGCGTCGCTCGTCTTCCTGTCACCGTTTCTGCCCAGTATGCCAACGCGCCTCGTACGCGAAGGCGGCGAGCCCGGAACGCCGTCTGCGTACCGCTCCGAGCATGTCGTTGGTTTCGACGAGGCGTTCAAACCCGAGCTCCGCGAGTTCCACGCCTGCGTCGTCGATGGTCGCGAGCCCCGCACGCCGGGGACGGACGCGATCCACGACATCGCGCTCTGCCGGGCCGTCATCTCGTTCTTGCTCGGCGCTGGCGTGCAGCAGCGACCGGCCGAGGTCGCGGCGTGAGAGTCGGCCTCTTCACAGACGGCCTAGGGCACCTGTCCCTTTCCGACGCGCTCGACTGGATCGAGCGGGAGCTACCCGCCGTTCGCGACCTCGAGATCGGGACGGGCGGATACTCGGCGGCACCGCACTTCGACCGGGAGCGGCAGTTCGCGGCGGGGATCGAGCGGCGTGGCTTCCGTCTCGCGGCGCTCAACGTCTCGGGCAACCCCCTCGAGAACACGATGCATGACGCCGCGCTCCGGCACACCATCGAGCTTGCGGGAGAACTCGGCGTCGACCGCGTCGTGTGCATGTCCGGCGGGTGCGCCGAGCTCTCCGGCGGCGCCTGGTTTCCCGGCGTCGAGGACGCCGTCGAGCGCTACTGGCAGGAGCGCGTCCTGCCTTACTGGGCGGACATCGCCGGTCTCGCCGACAGTCAGCCCGGTCTTCGCCTCTGCTTCGAGCTCGAGCCGGGCGCGGCTGTCTACAACACCTCGACGTTCGAGCGCGTCGCCGAGGTCGGGTCGAATCTCGACGTGAACTTCGACCCGAGCCACTTCTTCTGGCAGTCGATCGATTCACTGGCCGTGCTCGAGCGCCTCGGGCCGCGAGTCGGCTTCGCTCACGGGAAGGACACGGTCGTGGACGCGGCCCGGTTCGCGCTCGACGGCGCACTCGATCGGAACGCGTGGCGCTACGCGACAGTTGGCGACGCGCACGACGTGATGTGGTGGCGGGCGTTCGTCGTCGCCTTGCAGACTGCCGGCTACGACCGTGTCGTCAGCATCGAGTACGAGGACGACCTCGTGCCCGCGACAGAGAGCATCGCCCGAGCGGCACGCGTCCTCGAGGGGGCGCTCGCATGACTAAGGTCGAGTATCAGGGCGTCGAGAAGCGGTTCGGAGACGTCATGGCGCTTGAGAGCTTCGACCTCGTCGTCCCCGACGGCGCCTTTCTCGTGATGCTCGGGCCGTCCGGCTGCGGCAAGACGACAGCGCTGCGTATCCTCGCCGGGCTGGAGCAGCCGACCGGCGGACGGGTGTTCCTCGGCGACAACGACGTGACACGGCTCCAGCCACGCGACCGCGACATCGCCATGGTCTTCCAGAGCTACGCGCTGTACCCACACATGACCGTTGGCGCGAACATCGGCTATCCGCTGAAGCTCCGCAAGGTCTCCAAGGTCCCGCGCGCAGCGGCTGTCGGCCACGTTGCCGAGTTGCTGGAGATCGAGCACTTGCTCGACCGGCGCCCGCGACAGCTCTCGGGTGGTCAGCGCCAGCGGGTGGCCCTCGCCCGCGCAATCGTCCGCGAGCCGGCGTGCTTCCTGATGGACGAGCCGCTCTCGAACCTCGATGCGAAACTTCGCGCGTCGATGCGCGGCGAGATCAAGCGCCTGCAGAAGCGGCTCGCGGCAACCACGATCTACGTCACGCATGACCAGGCCGAGGCGACGACGATGGCCGATCTCGTGGCCGTCATGCGGGACGGCGTTCTACAGCAACTTGCACCGCCGATCGAAGTCTACGATCGGCCGGCCAACCGGTTCGTCGGCACCTTCGTCGGCAGCCCGCCGCTCAACGCCCTCGCGGGTGCGCTCGATACCGAGCGGCGCGCCTTCGTCGTAGGAGAAACGCCCCTTGCGCTGCCGGATGCGATTTTCCAGGCCTGCGCGCCGCACGAGCCGACGGAGGTCGGCGTCCGTCCGGAGGACCTGAAGCTCTGCGACCCGGCAACACCAGGCGCACTTCACGGCGACGTCTACGTCGTCGAGCCACTCGGGAACGAGACGCTCGTTGAGGTTCACGTCGCCGGCACGGTGCTCGTCGTCCGCGCCGAACGTGGCTGGGACGCGCCGATCGGCTCGCCCGCCGGCATCAGCTTCGACCCCGCCGCCGCGTGCTTCTTCGCGGAGAACGGTGAGACCGTCGTTCACCGCTCGGACCGAGAGGAGCCCGCATCAATGGCAACCCCCCTTGCAGGACAAGGCACCACAACCGAAAGGAGCCTGGCATGACGCCCACCGAGGAGTCCGGCCGCTACGGCACGGACGAACCGGCAGGAGAGCCCGCATCGAGCGGCCTCACCCGGACCGATCTCATCCGGAAAGCAGCGGTGATAGGTGCGGCAGCAGTGGCCGCGCCCGTCTACGCCAGCACCGCCGCGGCACGCGTGCGGACAGCAGCGACGGCACGGGCTGGCAAGGGCAAGGTGATCCTCAGCTCCTTTCAGGACGGCGGCTTGACGGCGTTCAAGGAGAAGATCATCCCCCTCTTCCAACGCGAGACCGGAATCAAGATCGAGTACGTCGAGGACGCCTACACCTCGACCTTCGAGAAGCAATTCAACGACGGCATTCAGAAGGCAGGCCAGTTCGACATCTACGTGATGGACGACCCGTGGATCCCGCAGTTCGCGGCCGGCCAGGTGCTCCAGAACCTGAGCAAGCTCGGCTTCAAGCCCGACTCGGACTACATGAAGCCGTTCGTCGACCTCAACTACTGGCCACCGCTCACCGGCCCGCGCTTGCCCGCCTTCAAGAAGGTCACGCCGCAGCTGTATGCGATGCCGTTCGTCGGCGACATGCAGTCGCTCACCTACCGGAAGGACATCCTCGGGCACCCACCGGCAACGTGGACGGAGCTCCTCCAGGACGCGAAGACCAAGGCTCACCCGCCCCAGACATACGGCTTCGTCATGCGCGGCGTCAAAGGGAGCCCGATCCTTACATCGTGGTTCCCCGTCTTCTACTCGCTCGGCGGGAAGATGTTCGACGACAACTGGAAGGTCATCTTCAACAACGCCGTCGGCAAGAAGGCGACGGAGTTCTTCGTCCACACCCTAAAGGGGCTCTGCCCTCCCGGCGTGGTCGAGTACAACACGAACGAGGAGGGTGCGGCGATCCTTGGCGGCAAGGCGCTCGCGATCATCCAGTACTCGGGGAATGCCCTCCTCTCGAACAACCCGAAGTCGACGAAGCTCGTCGGTAAGCTCGCGTTCGGCAAGGTGCCGAGCGGACCCGGCGGCTCGATTGCCCAGATCGGGATCTGGTCCTCCGGCATCTCGGTGTCGGCGCCAAACCAGGAAAATGCAGTCACGTTCCAGAAGTGGTTCGTGACGAAGAAGACACAGCTCGCGCTCGCGCGGGCAGGGTCGCTCCCGATCAGGCGCTCCGCGTTCACCGACCCGGTCGCCAGCAGGAAGAACCCGTTGCAGAAGACGATTCTCGCGCAGCTCGACGCAGGGGCGCTGCCACGGCCCAGAATGCCCGACTGGACCGCGATCGAGAACATCCTCGGCATCGAGATGAACAAGGCTCTCCAGGCCGGGACGATCGGGAACCACCTCGACACTGCGGCGGCGCAGGTCACCGCGTTCCTCAAGAAGAACGGCTACTACAAGTAGGTGTCAGCCGGGGCTCCAGCCATAGCCCGGAAACCCCGGGTCAGAAGGGCAGGGCTCGACCGGGCCCTGCCCTATCTGCTGCTCGCGCCCGCACTGCTCCTGATCCTGGCTGTCATCGTCTACCCGCTGTTCTACGGGGTGCGAGAGAGCTTCCTCGGCTACCGCTACGGGCACTCAATCGGCAGCGTCGGCCTCCAGAACTACAAGGACCTGTACAGCGACACGTACTTCCGCGATGCCATCTGGGTGACCCTGAAGTTCGTGTTCCTTGCAGTGGGCATCGAGACGGTGCTCGGGCTCGGCCTAGCGCTCCTGGCGGCACGCGAGCTGCCGCTGATTCGCTTCGCGCGGCTCGTCCTGATCCTGCCGATGATCATCACGCCGATCGTCGTCGGCATCGTCTTCCGGCTGATCTACCAGTCGGACACGGGCCTGCTGACGATCCTCAACGGCAAACTCTTCGGCGGCGGGCCCGTGCTGATCCTCGACAAGCCGCTCACCGCGTTCCTCGGCCTCGTAGCCCTGGACGTCTGGGAGTGGACGCCGCTGATGTTCCTGATCATGCTCGCGGGGATCCAGTCGCTGCCGCTCGAGCCGTTCGAGGCCGCCCGGGTCGACGGCGCGGGTACCTGGCGTACGTTCCTCGACCACACGCTGCCCATGCTCAGGCCGGTGATCGCCGTCGCCGTCGTCCTGCGCACGATCGACGCCTTCACGACCTTCGACCCGATCTTCGTGCTCACGGAAGGCGGACCCGGGACGTCGACGCAGCTGATCTCGTTCTACGGCTACGAAACGGCGTTCAAGTTCACGCAGTACGGATACGGCGCCGCCATGATGATCACGGTCGCCGTGATCGTGCTCGTCTTCGCAGCACTCGCCGTGAAGCTGATCCGCCGACAGGTGGCGACCCAATGAGAGAGCGCCGGTGGGGCAAGTGGCTGGGAACCGCGGGCTTGATGCTCGTCGTCCTCGTCGTCGCCGTCCCGATCGCCTGGATGGCACTCACCTCGTTCAAGTCGAATGCCGAGATCGACCAGCAAGGCACACTGCTGCCTGCGAACTGGACGCTCGAGAACTACCACCTTCTCTTCGCGAATCGCAGCTTCGGTTCGTATCTGCAAAACACGCTCCTGATCACCTCCGCGAGCATGCTCATCTCGCTCGTCATCGGGACGCTCGCGGCGTACAGCCTGGCGCGCTTCCCTCTCTGGCGCAGGCTCGATAGACGGCTCGGCTTCGGCATCCTCACCGTGAGGATCCTGCCGCCGATCGTGATTGTTGTGCCGCTCTTCCTGCTCGCGCTGAACGTCGGTCTGATCAACTCGCGGCTCAGCCTGGTGATCGTATACTCGGCCTTCAACGTCTCGTTCGTCGTCTGGATGATGGAGAGCTTCTTCCGCGAGATCCCGGTCGACCTGGAGGAGGCTTCGATGGTCGACGGCTCCTCCCGCATGGCAGCGTTCAGGCGGATCGTCCTCCCGCTCGCGGCGCCCGGCCTCGTCGCAACCTCGATCTTTGGGGTGATCGTGACCTACAACGAGTTCCTGCTGGCGCTCGTGCTCACGTCGACCAAGGATGCGCAAACGGTGCCGGTTGGCACCGCGACGCTCGTGAGTAAAATTACCACTGATGTCGGCGCGTTAGCGGCCGCCGGCGTCGTCGCCGCGATCCCGATCATGATCTTCGCGTTGATCGTGCAGCGCCACCTCGTGCGAGGGCTGACGCTCGGCGCGGTCAAGTGAGCAACTCGCCCAACACGAGGAGCGACGTCGTCTACGACCCGTTCGCTGCAAATGAAGACCCGTTCGAGACGTACCGGCAACTGCGCGACACCTCTCCCGTCTACCGCAACAACGAGCGCGGCATCTGGGCTCTTTCGCGCTATGACGACGTGCAGGGCGCGTCGCGCAACTGGGAAGCGTTCTCGCAACGGCCCAGCATCGACCTCGACGACACCGGGGCCTTCTTCCAGCCGGGGAACATGGTCGACGACGATCCGCCTCGCCACGACCGTCTCCGCGATGCGATTCGCGGCGAGTTTGCGCCGCAACGGATGCGCGCCCTCGAGGACGCGATCCGCACGCGGGTGCAGGCGTTCGTCGCCGGGTTCGCCGAGCGCGGCTCCGCCGACCTCGCTGACGAGTTCGCGCGTGTTCTGCCCGCCCACGTCGTCTGCGATCTACTCGGCTTTCCGTCGGAAGACCACCGCATGCTTGCGGGCTGGTTCGACGAGATGTGCCATCGTACGCCGGGGGACCCGGAGGTGCCGGAGTCCGCATGGGCCGCGAACCGGTTGATGCGCGGCTACGTCGGCGAGGCTCTGGCCAGCCGGCGCTCGCAGCCGCGGGCCGATCTACTCACCGCACTCGCCGAGGCCGAGAAGAGCGGCGCACTGGAGCCGGCCGAGGCGGCGAGCATGCCCGTTCACCTCTTCTTCGCGGGGATCCAAACGACCTCGGCATTGATCGCGCGATCGCTCCTCCTCCTGGCGCAGCATCCGGACGAGCGGCGGACGCTGGTCGACGACTCGTCGCTGATGCCGGCGGCGGTCGAGGAGTTCCTCCGCTTCGAGTCGCCGATCCAGTGGTTCGCGAGGACGACAACACGCGATGTCACGGTGCACGACGAGGTGATCCCCGAGGGTGCGCGAGTGCTCCTGATGTGGGGTTCCGCCAATCGTGACGAGCGGCGCTGGGCCGACGCCGATCGCCTCGATGTCACGCGACCACCACGGCGGCATCTTGCTTTCGGCGACGGCATCCACCACTGCCTGGGGGCGCCGCTGGCGCGGCTGGAGGCGAGGATCGCGCTCGAGGAGCTGCTGGCGCACATCCCCGAGTACGAGGTCTCCGGGCCGGTCATGCCGCTCTATACCCCGGGAGAGCGGGTACTCGCGCATCTGCCCGTTGTGTTCGGCTCTCGATGAAGATCGACGTCGACCGCCGCCTGTGCCAGACCCACGCCCAGTGCGTACTCGTCGTGCCGGAAGTCTTCTCCCTCGGTGAAGACGGCGCCATGACATACGTCGCTGAGCCCGGTGACTCGCTGCGCGCGAAGGTCGAGGACGCTGAGGAGATCTGCCCCATGGGTGCGATCCGAATCGAGGACTGACGGCTGCTCGGGATCGCGCTCATCGGTTGCGGCCGCCAGGTCGCGCCCAGCTTGCCGCGCTGGCGCCGACGCGGGCGGTCGAGCTTCGTGCCGTGTGCGACGTCGTCCCCGGCGTGGCCGCCTCCGTGGCACCAACC
>JAYUAK010000010.1:0-2718 GCA_043741335.1 Actinomycetota bacterium | reverse complement strand
ACGTACCCCTCAGGCGTCCCGTTGCGAGGATTCCCTCGATCACCGACTCCAACAGGAGATCCCCCTCGACCGGCTCGTCGGCCTTGAGGGTGGCGACCTCCGTGCCCAGATCCTCGAGCGTGCCGCGGACGTGGACCGTCCGCGACTGCCCCGGATGACCGATCAGGTCGCGGATGTCGATCGGCTCGATGCTCACGCGCCGTCCTCCGCGTCGAAGAGCTGCCCGTCTGGGTCGCCGCCGAACTCTTGTTCGGCGGCGGTGGTCGGCGCACGGAGCCGGTCGCGACCAAGCTCCACCTGGTCGAGCGTCTTCGCCAGCGCTCGCGAGGCGGTCTGCGACTCCTCGAGGATCCGACGGAGCGCGATCTCGAACTGGGCGAGCTTCGCGTCGACGTAGTGCTCGGCTTCGCCACGGGCGTCGAGGGCCTGCTGCTGCGCCTCGGCGACGATGCGTTCGCCCTCCTCGTTCGCGCGAGCTACGACCGATTCCTTGCGGGCCATCCGAAGCTGATCTTCGTGGGCCTGCTCCACGATCCGCTCGGCCTCCTGACGTGCCTTCGTGAGCAGCTCCTCGCGATCCTTCACGATCCAGCGCGCCTGCTTGATCTCTTCGGGAAGGGACTCCTGCATCGCCTGAAGCATCTCCAGGACCTCGTCGCGGTTGAGCAGAGCCGAGGAGGAAAGCGGCATAGACTTGGCGTCGCGGACCATCTCTTCGAGCTGCTGGAGGCGTCCGGCGAGGTCCGTCACGTGGCCTCCCCAAGTCGGTCCGTCAGTCGCTTCCACACGTGATCTGGGACCAAGCCTTCGACCACGCCGCCGAAGCGCGCGACCTCCTTCACGAGCGAGGACGACAGGAACGACCACTTCGGGTTCGTGGGCATGAAGAGCGTCTCGACCCCGCCGAGACGCAGGTTCATCTGGGCCATCTGGATCTCGTATTCGTAATCCGACACCGCTCTCAGGCCCTTCACGATCGCCGTCGCACCCTGCGCGCGGGCGAACTCCACCAACAGGCCGGAGAACGGTGCCACGCCCACGTTCGGCATCCCCGAGCAGGCCTCCTCGAGCATGGCCACCCGCTCCTCGACGCCGAACACCGGCTGTTTGGACGGGTTCTCCAAGACGCCCACGACCACGGCGTCGAAGGTCGCGCTCGTGCGACCGATGATGTCGAGGTGGCCGTTCGTCACCGGGTCGAATGTCCCCGGACAGAGGGCGGTCAAGCCCATGAGACCTCCCGGTACAAGATGACGAGACTGTCGCCATAGCGGAGCTGCCTCGCGACGGCCCAGTGTACCGGAATGACAGGCGTGGAACTCTTGAACCCGCGCGTGAGGACCACCGTGAAGCCCTGATCTGACAACCAGCCAGACGCGAGTTCCTGCAGCGTGCGGGCCACGTCGGGGGCATCGAGCTCGTACGGCGGGTCGAGCAGCACGAGGTCGAACGGCGCATCTGCCGGGTCCGCCGTGAGGAACGCGTCCACGTCCTTCGTGATGACGGCCCCGCGCTCGGACAGGCGAGCGCGAGCCAGATTGTCGTAGATCGTCGCGGATGACTCGTAGGACCGATCCACGAAGACGGCGCGGTCGGCTCCGCGGCTGAGCGCCTCGATCCCCAGGGCTCCCGTGCCGGCGTAAAGATCCAGCACGCTGGCGTCGGGGATGTCCGGCGCGAGGCTCGAGAACAATCCCTCGCGCGCCCGATCGGCAACTGGGCGGACGCCGGGCGGAACCGGTCCAAGCTTGGTGCCTTTCGCGCTGCCCGCGATGACCCGCATGCGGCCAGCGTACGGGCCAGGCGGGGGCCAAGGGAACGCACAGGTCGAGGCTACGAGCGGAAGAGCCAGGCGATCGAAGCCTCGAACCGGGCGCCGAGCTCGGCAAGCAGCTTCGGATGCGCCTCCAGGTGCGGGTCCTCGTCGATCAGAGCAAAGGCCCTTGCCCGGGCCCGCTGGACGAGCTCCAGGTCGTCGGCGAGCCTGGCGAGCTTCAGATCGGGCATCCCGGACTGCTTCGTGTCGAACAACGTGCCCTCGCCGCGAAGGCGCAGGTCTTCATCGGCCAGCTCGAAGCCGTCCGTCGTTCGAACCATCGCGGCGATCCGGGCTCTCGCTTCACGGTTCTCGGCGTCCGATTCGTCGAATAGGACGCAGTGACTGCGGAACGCTCCGCGGCCGATCCGGCCGCGGAGCTGGTGCAGCTGTGCGAGGCCGAACCGCTCGGCGTTCTCCACGAGCATGACGGTCGCGTTCGGCACGTCCACGCCGACCTCGATGACGGTGGTCGAGATCAGCAGGTCCGTTTCGCCCACCCGGAACCGGTCCATGACGGCCTGCTTCTCCTTCGGGCGCATCCGGCCATGCAGGAGCTCCACCCGGAGGTCGGGGAACACGTCGGTCGCCAGGCGCTCGGCCTCGGCCTCCGCGGCTTTGGCCTGCGAGCGGTTCCCCTCGTCGATCGCGGCGCAGACGACGAACGCCTGCCGGCCGGCCCCGACCTCGGCGCGAACGAGGTCGTACGTCCGCTCTCGGTCCTCGGCGGTACGAACCGCCCGGGTATCGATGGCTTGACGCCCCTTCGGCATCTCGTCCAGGACGACGACGTCCAGATCGCCGTAGTACGTGAGCGCCAGCGTTCGCGGGATCGGCGTGGCGGTCATGATCAACACGTCCGGCTCCACGCCCTTCCCCTTCAGCGCCATCCGCTGGTGCAG
>JAYUAK010000009.1:0-6427 GCA_043741335.1 Actinomycetota bacterium | reverse complement strand
GAAGTACCCGTCCCCGCTGGACCTCGTGGCCTCGGCCGACTACGCGGCCTACATCTACGACGCAACGGCGGCGGGCGGGGAAGACCTCGCGACGTGGTTCGAGCAAGGCCACGACGCCGGGACGGGTCCCTACACGGTCGATCAGTGGAACAAGGGCCAGGAAACTGAGCTCCGACTGAAATCGGACCCGGACTACTGGGGTGGCTGGAGCGGTGACCACTACACGAACGTCGTCTTCCGCGTCGTGCCGCAGGCGACGACGGCCGCACAGCTCCTGAGCGCCGGGGAGGAGAGCATGGTCGAGCGGCTCACGCCACAGCTCTGGCAGACCTTCGAGAACCAGGTCGGGTTCACCACCACGAGTTCGAACTCGTGGCAGACACTGCTCGCCCTGCTGAACACGCAGTCGGGACCGCTGGCCGACGTCCGAGTCCGTCAGGCGCTCGCCTCCGGGATCGACTGGAGCGGCATGATGACGGCGCTCCACGGTGCGGCGCAGCCGCTGTCGGGGCTGGTGCCTCCCGGACTGTGGGGCCACGTGGACGGCCTGGATCTCACCTACGACGCGCAGAAAGCGACCGACCTGCTGAAGCAGGCGGGGTACGGTCCGAGCGGCAAGCCCGTGAGCCTCTCGCTCACTTACGTGCAGGGCGACGCCGACGAGGAGCTCGTATCCTCCCTGATGAAGGCGGACCTCGCGAAACTGAACATCACCCTCGACGTACGCGCCCTCGCGTGGCCCGCGCAATGGGCGAAAGGCAAGTCATCGGACACGTCAGCGCGGCAGGACATCTTCCTGTTCTACTGGTGGCCGGACTACGCCGATCCGTACTCGTGGTTCATCAACATGTTCCACACGGAGTCGAAGCCGTTCTTTAACCTGTCGTACTACTCGAACCCGCAGCTCGACTCGATGATGAACAAAGCCGAGGTCCTGGCAGCGTCGGACCGATCGGCCGCCGAGCAGAAGTACGCGCAGATGCAGCAGATCCTGTACCAGGAGACGCCGATGCTCTCCATCTACACGCAGGTCTACCAGAAGGCCATGCTCTCATCGGTCACCGGTTTCAAGGAGAACCCCGCGTATCCGAACGTGGTCTTCGCGTACGACCTGACACCGACCGGCTGAGGCGTGGCGCGGTACCTGCTCCGGCGGATCGCGCACGCAGTCTTGGTCGTGGCCGGCGTCGTCGTGCTCACCTTCGTGATCGCGAGGGTGGTGCCCGGCGACCCGGCCGTGTCGTGGGCAGGACCGCACGCCTCCCGGCAGGAGATCGCTCAGGTCGGGCACAACCTCGGGCTCGACCGGCCGCTGCCAGTTCAGATCGTCCGGTTCTTCGGCGGCGTCCTGCGCGGGGACTGGGGCACATCGATCCACACCCACCAACCGGTGTTGTCAGACCTGATGAACCGAGCGCCGTCCTCCATCGAGCTGGTTCTCGTTGCCTTGTTGATCGCACTCGCACTCGGGGTCCCGCTCGGCATGATCTCGGCACGGTGGAAGGGCGGCCCCTCCGACAGCTTGATCCGGGTGGGCGCGGTGTTGTCGGTGTCGATGCCCGCGTTCTGGATGGCGCTGATCCTTCAGCTCGTGTTCTTCCAGCGACTGCACTTGCTGCCGGTGGCCGGGCAGTACGACCCCAATCTCGACTACACACACCCGCTCACGCAGTACACGCACATGCCCGCGGTAGACGCGCTGATCACTGGGAACTGGGCGGTGTTGCGGAGTGCGCTGTCGCACCTGGTGCTACCGGCCCTCGTGATCGCTTCGTACCCGTTTGGCGTCATCACCAGGATGGTGCGGGCATCCGAGCTCGATTCCCTCGGGGAAGATCACGTCCGAGCCGTCCGCGCGCTGGGGTTCCGGGAGCGGTCGGTGTTCGCCCGGTTCGCGCTGAAGCCGGCGCTGGTGCCGATCGTGTCGGTGATCGCGCTCGTGTTCGCCTACTCGCTGGTGAACACGTTCCTCGTGGAGTCGATCTTCGATTGGTCGGGGTTGGGAAGCTATGCGGCCGCCTCGATCTCCTCGCTTGATACGCCGGCGATCGTCGGCGTCACCCTGTTCATCTCCGTCGTCTACGTGCTGGCGAACCTGGTCGTGGACGTCGCGCAGGTCTACATCGACCCGAGGATCGCGTTGACATGATCGACGACCTCGTCACGACCAGGATGCGGGGGCAGATCGTGGCGTCCCTCCGCCGGAACAAGCTCATGACCGTCGGCGCGGCGATGGCGATCGTCATCGTGCTGATCGGGGTGCTCGCTCCGCTGATCGCACCGTCCGCGCCGGATGGGACCTCCCCGACCCAGACACTGCTCGCGCCCTCGGCTTCGCACTGGTTCGGGACCGATCAGCTGGGTCGCGACGTGTTCAGCCGCATCCTCTACGGGGCGAGGGTCTCGCCGTTGATCGCGTTGCTGGTGCTCGTGCTGGCGATCGCGGTCGGAGTGCCGCTCGGTGTCGCGGCTGGCTACTTCCGCGGTGCTGTCGACGACGTCATCATGCGGATCACCGACGTGTTCCTCGCCTTTCCGGCGCTGCTCTTGGCCCTGGCGATCGCCGCCGTCCTGCCGCCGTCGATCGGCTCGGTGACGTTCGCGGTCGCGCTCACCTGGTGGCCGTGGTATACGCGGCTGATCCGGGGCCAAGCGGCCTCGGTCTCCAGGCGGCCGTACGTGGAGGGCGCTCGCGCCGCCGGCGTCTCGCACCTGCGGATCCTGTTCCGCCACGTCCTGCCGAACTCGCTCACGCCGCTCATCGTGCAGGTCTCCCTCGACGTGAGCGCGGTCATCCTGACGGTCTCGGCGCTCTCGTTCCTCGGGCTCGGGGCGCAGGACCCGACCCCCGACTGGGGACTGATGGTGAGCCAGGGACAGCAGTATTTCCAGACCCAGTGGTGGCTGGTGACGTTCCCGGGGATCGCGATCTTGCTCACCGCGGTGGCGTTCAACCTCCTCGGCGACGGCCTGCGCGACGTGCTCGACCCTCGGCTAGTGCCGAGCCGATGAGCGCGCCCCGGCTCGAGATCGGCGACTTGAGGATCGCGTTCGGCTCGCGCGTCGTCTCAGACATCGCTCACCTCCAGATCGCCCCCGGTGAGATCGTCGGTCTCGCGGGAGAGAGCGGATCGGGCAAGTCGATCACGGCGACGGCGGTCCTGGGTCTCACGCGGACGGTGGGAGCGTCGGTCACCGGGAGCATCCGGCTCGACGGGCTCGAGATGATCGGTTTACCGGACGCGCGGCTTCGCGAGATCCGGGGCCGGCGGATCGCGATGATCTTCCAGAGCCCGGTGGGGTCATTCAACCCCGTGTTCAAAGTGGGTGATGTGTTCGTCCGCGCGCTTCGTCTTCATGGCGCGTCAAAGAGAGAGGCGAACGAACGCGCGAGTCGAGCGCTCGAAGAGGTGCTGCTCTCCCCGCGGCTGCTTGACCGGTATCCGCACCAGCTCTCCGGCGGGCAGGCGCAGCGCGTCGCGATCGCGATCGCCCTGGCGCTCCGTTCCGAAGTCCTACTGGCCGACGAGCCGACCAGCGCGCTCGACGTCACCGTTCAGGCCGAGATCCTCGAGCTGCTGCGCAGGCTTCGTGAGGAGACGGGCGTCAGCATCCTGTTCATCAGCCACGACCTCGCCGTGATCGCCGAGCTGTGCGACCGCATCGCGGTGATGAAGAGCGGGCGGATCGTCGAGGAGGGCCTCGCGCGCGAGGTGCTTTCGAACCCCACCGATCCCTATACACGCGAGCTCGTCGCCTCGGTCCCGCGCGTGGGAGGAGGAATGGGGCCTCGATGAGCGCCGACCCCACCCCGCTGCTCTCCGTCCGCGATCTGCACGTGAGCTTCGGCGAGGTACACGCGGTCGACGGCGTGTCCTTCGAGCTTCCCTCCGGACCCTACGGCCTCGGGCTGGTGGGGGAGAGCGGATCGGGGAAGACCACAACCGGTCGTGCGGTCATGCGTCTCACGCCGATCGAGCGAGGTGCCGTGTTCGTGGACGGTCGGGACGTCACCTATCTGCGCGGCCGGGAGCTGAGGGAGTCTCGCCGGGCGATCCAGATGGTGTTTCAGGATCCGGACGGGACGCTCGATCCCAGGATGCGGGTCGGAACGGCGATCGCGGAGGTCATCCTCGCTCATCGGCTTGCGCCGCGGGACGCGGTCGAAGCGCGCGTCGACTCACTGCTGCATGACGTGGGCCTCGAATCCGAACATGCCGATCGGTTCCCGCATCAGCTGTCCGGCGGACAGCGCCAGCGGGTGGCGATCGCGCGCGGTCTGGCGGTCGAGCCCCGCATCCTCGTCCTCGACGAGCCGACGAGCGCTCTTGACGTGACGGTGCAGGCGAAGATCCTCCGGCTGATCGGCGCTCTGCGCGAAGAGCGTCGGCTGGCGTATCTGCTGATCTCGCACAACCTCGCGGTCGTTGAGGAGCTTTGCGAGGAAGCCGCGGTCATGTACTTGGGGAAGATCGTCGAGCGGGGTCCGACCTCGGCGCTCCTTTCGAAACCGGCGCACCCGTATACGGTGGCGCTGCGTTCGGCGGTGCCCGAGATCGGAGGGCGCCCGAAGTCGCTGCCACTGGTCCCCGGACCTCCGCCGAACGCGGCCGACCCGCCGCCGGGATGCTCATTCCATCCCCGCTGCCCGTCAGCGATCGACCGATGTCGGACGGAGGTGCCGCAGGTGCGGACGATCGCGGAAGGCCGGTTGGTGGCTTGTCATCGCGCTGAGGAGGTTTTCGCGGGCGAGACGGTGGCCGGCACGCACGACGTTCCTAGCCCGAGCCCGGTCGAACTTTGAGCTCGGGCCACTTCACGTCGGATCGTGACGGGCGTCACGGTGACCTGTGCCCGACTGTGCGAGCGTTCCCGCCATGCTTCGTCGTCGGTGGCCGCTCGCTTCGAAGATCCTGATCTGCGTAGCCGTGCTGTTAGGGGCGCTCGCGTTCATCGTCGTCCGCGGCTATCAGGATCGCGTGGAGGCGGCGCATCCGGCAGTGGGACCACAGATGGCTGTCGTGATCGCGGCCAGCGACCTCGTGCGCGGAACCGTGTTGTCCGACGCCGCGCTTCAGGTGGCGTCGCTCCCCGAGACGTTCGTTCCTCCGGGCGCGATCCGCGATCTCGCATCGCTCGATGGCCGAGTGCTCACGGCGGACATCGAGGCCGGTGAGGTCATCACGCGATCGCGCGTGTCGGAGCCACAGGTCGGACCGATCGCTGCGCTCGTGCCCGCGGGGCTCCGCGCCGTCACGATCCCCGGGAACGTTCCGGAGGGCACACTCAAAGCGGGAGACCGCATCGAGATCTACGCGACCTACGGCGGAGGCCGGCCACATACGGAGCTCGTCGCCAGCGGTCTCGAGGTCCTCCGAGTGCTCACGGGGTCGACGAATCAAGGCGGAGGGATCGGCGGGACCACCACCTCAGGGGATGCCGGAGTCACGCTGGTCCTGCTGGTCGACTCGGACGCAGCCGAACGGCTGGCCTACGCCCGCTCGTTCGCGCAGCTCCAGGTCACCATCCTCGGATCCGACGCCACCACAGGATCGCCATAAAGTCGGCCGTTCGGCGAATGGCGAGCCGAAAGACGGACCGCTAGCATGACGCGGACTTTCCCTTTGACGCCTTCCACCTGAGAGGACCTCCCCTTGACGATCTTGCAGGCGATCGTGCTCGGCCTGACGCAGGGCGCGACCGAGTTCGCGCCCGTCTCGAGCTCAGGACACCTGATCTTGGTGCCGTGGCTCTTCAACTGGTCGATCGTGAATGACGTCGCGCTCAACAAGACGTTCGACGTCGCGCTGCACACGGGCACGCTCGTAGGTGCGCTCATCTACTTCCGGCACGATGTCTGGCGGTACCTGTCGGCGTGGCTGCACTCGATCCGCAGCCGCGCGATCGCGACGACCGACGAGCGACTGGGATGGGCCCTCGTGCTCGGCACGATCCCCGGCGCGCTGGCCGGCGCGGCCTTCGAGGACGTGATCCAGCGGAATCTCGGCCAACCTTGGCTGATCGCCACGATGCTCGCGGTGTTCGGCGTGGTGCTCTGGTACGTGGACCTGCATTCCCGAAGCGACCGCGGGATGGATTCGATCGGCGTGCGAACGGGGATCGGACTCGGGGCCGCGCAGGCGCTCGCACTCCAACCGGGCGTCTCACGCTCGGGGATCACGATGACCGCGGGCCGGTGGATCGGACTCGACCGCGAGTCCGCTGCGCGATTCTCATTCCTGCTGGCGATCCCGATCGTGGCCGGAGCGGGCGTCTTCAAGGGCGTCGGGCTGATCCACGACGGCTTCCAGGGCTATGCCACCGAGTTCTTCTGGGGCTTCGTGGCGTCGGCCGTGAGCGGGTTCCTCGTGATCTGGGGATTGCTCGGCTACCTCCGGCGTCACAGCTTCGCGGTCTTCATGTGGTA
>JAYUAK010000008.1:0-2729 GCA_043741335.1 Actinomycetota bacterium | reverse complement strand
CCCTCGCCGACCGCCTGCTGCCACCACGACTGCGTCTGGCGATCCCACATCACCAGATCGGACAGACGGAGCAGCCCCGTCGTGCCAAAGGTCAGCTCTTGCCCGGCGACACGGCGATCGAAGACGAGCGCGGTGTTGCAGAGCGGGCAGAACGTCACCACGATCGGTCGCCCGGCGATGGTGTCGTTCGCGATCTCGTGCCAGAGCAGGATCTGGAGCGGGTAGGCGCGCGCCTCACCACGCTCGACGACGGCGATGACCGGCTCCTGCGGCCGAAGCCAGGTCGCCCGGGACTGCTCGTAGAAGCGCGGTGCATCGAGCGGCGGAATGCCGTCGGGACTCGGGCCGCCGTTCACGATCTCGGACAACGGGACACAGTGCCGGGCGAGATCGGTCCTCCAGAACTGGTTGCGGGCGAAGCCGGGGACGTCGCTCGCATTCGACGGCGCGCCGATGGCCGAGGCACAGCGCACGCTGCGCCAATCGTCGCTTGGCGCCACGGCCGGCGCTTGGGCGATCGGCGCGCAGGTCGTGACAAGGACCGCAGCGACGAACGCGACCGCCGCGATTCCTGACGCACGCCTGCGTCGGAAAGGCACAATGACCCGCTCTGGCATCTGCCGGTATTGTCGGCCCACCGATCACGGCGCTGTGACCCGGGACCTGGGCGCACACCGGGAAGCCCGCGGCGGCCGGGTGCGGTCCTGCGCGTATCGTCAACAGCGTGAAGGTGAGCAAGCAACGAAAGCCGCAGACCAAGAGCAAGCCCAAGGGCAACACGGCGCGCAAGAGCACGGGTCGGTACGCCGAAAGGCGCCGTGTGCCCTGGCAGATCGTCATCGGCTTGGGCCTGGCCGTGCTCGCCGCGTTCTTCATCGTGCGTGCATTCGACGTGGGCGCACCGGGCGAACACGTCGCGGTCTCGGGTGTGGGCCAGCACGTTCCCGAAAGCCAACCGGTCCAGTACGACACGGTGCCGCCGCTCGGGGGGCCGCACTGGCCGTCACCCGCCGGCTGGGGCGCTTCGGCCACGACGATCCCGGACGAGCGCGCGGTCCACAACCTCGAGCACGGCGGGATCGTCATCGACTACAACGGGATCAGCGCTGATGACCTGGCCAAGATCAAGGCACTCCTCGGGAGCTATCCGCGGGACCGCTACAACGAGGTGAAGCTCGTCATCCAGCCGTATCCGCGCATCGCGCCCGGCACGATCGCGCTCACCGCCTGGGGGTGGCGCCAGATCCTCACCGCGTACGACGACCACACCGTCCGCGCGTTCCTCGATGCGCACATGAACCGCTGCTGCGAGTCGGTGCCCTAAGTCTCGTTCCTGGTCGGTTTGAGACCGCTTCTTCGTCAACAACCCGTATGGGCAGCTCGGCTAACGCGGATTCGCGGAGCCTGACGTCCCGACGGCGAGCGTGGCGCGGAGGGTCTCGTACTCCTCCTTGCTGATCTCGCCCCGAGCGAAGCGGCGGGCGGCGGTCGTCAGAGGCTCGTCTGCATCGGCCGAGGTTCCCACTGACATGCCGCGAATCATCACGATCGCTCCCAGGATCAACAGCGCGACGATGAGGACCGTGGGGATCCACATCCATCCGCCCATCCAGCCGTTCATCGGGTAGTCCCAGTTCATCATGTCGTGTCCTCCTTTTCGTCTTGCTTGAGTTCGAACGCCCCGCTGTGACCGCCGCGTTCGGTCGCGTCACCTTTCGCCTGGGTCTGACGCTACGAGCGCCACTGACGCCGCACCAGGGTCCGTTCGTCCTCCGATCACGGGCCGAATGGCCCTTCTGTCTCCTCCGCGGCGTTTCTACGATGACCCTGCCGACATCGCTCACGTAAGGATGGATCGGCGGAGGTACAGGATATGAAGCGGCTCGTCACGATCGCGATCACAGCCCTCGCGCTGCTCGCCGCCTGCGGCGGTCCCGGCACGACCGGTGCCCAGTCCGCCGGGACCGTCGCGGTCAAGCTTGCCGACAACGGCATCAGCCTCGACCGGTCGAGCGTCGCCGCCGGCAAAGTGACGTTCCGCATCACGAACGCCGGCTCGATCGAGCACGAGCTCGCGGTGCTGAAGACCGCCCTCGCGGCGGACAAGCTGCCGACGAATCCGGACAAGCCGGGCAAAGTCAAGGAGGATGGCAATGTGGGTGAGGTCGAGGACATCGCGGTCAAGGAAACGAAGGATCTGGTGCTGGACCTGCAGCCCGGACAGTACGCCCTGATCTGCAACCTTCCGGCGCACTATGGGATGGGCATGCACACGGCCTTCACCGTGAAGTAGCGGCGCGCCAGCGCCGATGACCTGGCCAAGATCAAGGCGCTCCTCCAGACCGTTCGCGCGTTCCTCGATGCGCACATGAACCGCTGCTGCGAGCCGGTGCCCCAGAGGCGCGAGGACGAGCGTTCGCCGCCCCTGCGTGTCAGACTCGGCGGGTTGGTCGCGCGCGACGCAGAGCGCATCTTCACAGGCATCGCGCGGTCGTATGACCGCGTCGCTACGGTCCTCTCCTTAGGTCAGGATCCGCGCTGGCGCCGCGCGCTGGTCGACGCGATCGACGCGGATCCGGACGACCGGGTGCTGGACGTCGCGACCGGAACGGGAATGGTCGCAGCGGCCCTCGTGCGCCGCTATCGCTGCCACGTCGTCGGCCTCGACCAGAGCGCGGACATGCTCGCGATGGCCCGTACGCGGGACGACGTCTACTCCGGGCTCGTCG
>JAYUAK010000007.1:0-2734 GCA_043741335.1 Actinomycetota bacterium | reverse complement strand
TTCGAATCGGCGGAATCCCATTGTTCCGTGGACGCGCCGCATGTTGCGATATCCATCGACAACCGGGATTTGCGCAGAAACGCATTTCACGCGCGGGTCGATGGCACCAAGTATGAGCGCGTGTCCACCGCTGTATGAGAGCCCCCACACGCCGATCCTGTCGGAGTCGACCTCGTCGAGCGTCTCAGCAAAAGAGATGGCGTTTCGGTAGTCCTCGATCTGCGCGTTGGGGTCGATGTGCTGACGGCGTGTCCCGTCGCTCGACCCGAAGTTCCGATAGTCGAAGAGAACTGCAGCGAGCCCGGTGTCGGCGAAATGCTGCGCGACGTGCGGCTGCACGAGCTCCTTTACGTAGCACCAGCCTCCGGCCATGACGACCACGGGGAATGGGCCGCTTCCGCCGTCCGGCGTGTACAACCAGCCGCGGACGGTCTCGCGGCCACTCCTGAACTCAATGTCCCGCCTCATCCGACGGCACCTCCGGTTGGGCCGCGAGAGGCGTTCATCGCAGCCGGCGCCGGATCTCAGACGCGATCCGTTCGGAGCCCGGGAGAAACGCGTCCTCGAGAGGAGGCGAGTAAGGCACAGGGCTCTCGGGCGTCGCGATGCGCCAGGCATCGTCGAGATCGCCGAGCCCTTCCTCCGTCACGCGCGCGATGACCTCGCCGGCCCACCCGCCCGTGAGCGGCCCTTCCTCGACGACCACGATGCGGTTCGTCTTCGCGACGGAGGCGAGCACCGTAGGGATGTCGAGAGGACGAAGCGTCCTCAGATCGATGACTTCGGACGAGATCCCGTCAGCGGCAAGGACGTCGGCCGCCTTCAACGCCTCGTGCACGCCGTTCATCGCGGACACGATCGTGATGTCCGTTCCTTCACGCGCGATGCGAGCGACGCCGATGGGCACGAGATCACCGTCGACGTCGCCGACCACCCCGTACAGGCGCTTGTGCTCGAAGAAGAGCACCGGGTTGTCGTCGCGGATCGCCGATCGGAGGAGGCCCTTTGCGTCTCCCGGGGTTGCCGGGGTGACGATCTTCAACCCTGGGACTCCCATAAACCAGGACACGGGCATCTGCGAGTGGATCGCGCCGAAGCGTCCGCCGGCACCCACGACGGATCGGAAGACGAGCGGCACACTCACCTGTTCTCCGGTGAGGAACCAGTACTTCGTCGACTGGTTGACGATGCTGTCCATCACCAGCGTCAGAAAGTCGCCGAACATGATCTCGACCACGGGACGGAGACCCGAGATCGCCGCCCCGAACGCCGCCCCGGCGAGAGCGAGCTCCGAGATCGGAGTGTCGAACACCCGCTCGCGCCCGTACTTCTCGTACAGCCCCGGCGTCACGGCGAACACGCCGCCTGCGAGGGCCACATCCTCACCGAAGAAGATCACGCGGTCGTCAGCGGCCAATTCCTCGTCGAGCGCCTCGCGGATGGCGGTGCGGAAGTCGATCGTCGTCGTCATCGGTTTCGCTCCTGGATTCGGTCGCTCAGAGGACGAGGGCAAGCGGGTGCTCGAGAAGCTGTCGCAGACGTGCCGCGAAGCGTGCGGCGTCCGCGCCGTAGACGGCGCGATGATCGGACGTCAACGTGAGAGTCGCCAGGTCGCGGAACATGACGCCTCCGGTGGCCGCCTCTATCGGGCTCCGGCTGATTGCACCCACCGCGAGGATCGCCACCTGAGGAGGGTTGATCACGGCCGTGAACGAATGGACGCCGAACATCCCGAGATTCGACACCGTGAACGTCGAAGCGGTGAGCTCCTCGGGCGAGAGCCGCCTGGAGTGAGCCCGTGCGACGAGGTCACGCGTCTCGGCCGCGATCACGGCGAGGCCTTTGAGGTCTGCGTCGACGACCGTCGGCACGAGCAGAGCATCATCCGTGGCAACCGCAACACCGACGTTGACCCGGCCGTGGCGCTCGGAGCGCCCATTCGCGAACGAGCTGTTGAACGCTGGATACTCCCGCAGCGTAATCGCCGCAGCTTTGACAACGAAGTCGTTCACCGAGGGAACCATCTCGACGAGGTCGGCAGCGTCGCGACGGAGCTCGACGATCGTCGACATGTCGACCTGCACGACCACCTCGAAGGACGGGATCTCCGCCCGCGACTGCGTCATGCGACGCGCGATAGTCTGGCCAGTCGTGGACAGCGGGACTGCGGTTGTGTGTCCCTTGAGGTCGTCACTACCCGATGTCCCGGCCGATGATTCGGCACGCAGCACGTCCAGCTTTCGAATGCGCGCGCCAGGGCCCGTACCCGTCACGCCGTACAGCGAGACCCCGAGCTGCGACGCGGTGCGACGCGCAACAGGCGTTGCGCGCGCACGCGTCCCACGAACGGCGTCCGCCGGGCTGACCGCGGAGGATGCGAAGACCGGCTGTGCCGTCTCGATCGTTGTCGACGCGCGCGCATGCTCGATCTTCGGGGCGGACTCTTCCACCACCATCGGCTCGGACGGGGCATCGCCGCCCATCCCACCGAGCCGGGCGATGGGCTCGCCGAGTATTGCGGTGCCGCCCTCGGGCACGAGGATCTCGGCTAGGACCCCGTCCGCCTCGGCCTCGTAGACGATGGTTGCCTTGTCGGTCTCGACCTCGACAAGCGGCTCGCCGCGGACGAAGGGCTCGCCGAGCTGCTTCAACCATCCCACGATCGTGGCCTCGCTCATCGAGTCCGAGAGCCGCGGCATCCGCAGGACGTTCGACGTCACCCGCTGAACTCCCG
>JAYUAK010000006.1:0-14539 GCA_043741335.1 Actinomycetota bacterium | reverse complement strand
CGGCGATTGGGAAGAAGCCAAGAAGCTGATCGGCCGGTACGTGGACAAGGAACCGTGAAGCTCCTCGACACGAACGTCGTCATCTACGCGCTCGGTCGCGCCCATCCGTATCGAGAGACCTGTTTCGCGATCCTCCAGGAGGCTCGTCGCGATCCCGAGGCGTACGGCATCGATGCGGAGCTCGGCCAGGAGCTCCTGGATGTCTACGTGCGTCGCGAAGGGTTGACGCGAGCGTCGGAGGCCGTCGCACGGTCGTTCGCGATCTTCCCGTACCCGTTCGCGATCACTCGCCGTGAGGTCGAACAAGCGGTGCTGCTCCTCAAGCCGCGTTCGTCGCTCTCACCGCGGGACGCCATCCACGCGGCGGTCTGTCTCACGAACGGGCTCGAAGGGATCGTTTCGGCCGACAAGGCGTTCGACCGTATCCCTGGCGTCACACGGTTCGACCCCCTGATGCTCGCAGGACCCTGAGCCGGAACGGCCTCGTCGATGGCCTCCTCTTTCGTGAATCTCGACGTCCGGTCTTGTTTCTCGCTGAAGGAAGGCGCGTTCACGCCCGAACAGCTCGTGGCTCGATCGGCCGAGCTCGACATGCCCGCCGTCGCGCTGACGGACCGCGACGGCCTCTACGGCGCCGCGAGATTCGTCAAAGCCTGCCAACAAGAGGGCGTGCAACCCATCCTCGGCGCCTCCCTGACGATCCGGGAGAGTGATGACGGCGGGGGCGGCCTCGCGGAGCGGGGTATGGACAGGGCAAGGCAAGCGGAGCGAGGCCGCCCCCGCCACTCCGCCGCGCGCCAGCCCATCGACACCGACACCCACATCGTCCTGCTCGCGCACGACGACCAGGGCTACGCGAACCTCTGCCGCCTGATCACCGACGCCCACATGCTCGGCGAGCGCGGCGATCCGTCACTCACGCCGACCCAGATCTGCGCGCACGCGGCCGGGCTGGTCGCGCTGCTCGGGCCGCGCTCGGCGCCCGGGCGTCTGGCCGTCGCCGGCCGGATCGACGCCGCCCGCTGTGCCGCCGATCCGTTCCGCGAGGCGTTCGGCGCAGAGCGCTGCGTCGTCGCGGTCGAGCATCGGATGGAGGCTGGTTCTCACGACGAGGTCCGCACGATGCTCCGGTTCGCACAGGCGCTCGACGCACATGCGGTCGCGACGAACCCGGTCCGCTACCTGGTGCCCGAGGACGCGTTCCTGGCCGACGCGCTCGAGTGCATGCGCGCGATCGTGCCGATCGCCTCGAACCACGTCACGCGCGCCAACGCCGAGGGGTATCTGAAGTCCGGAGCCCAGATGCGCGCGCTCTTCGCCGAACGCCCGGACCTCTGCGACGCCGCCCTCGAGATCACCGAACGTTGCGCGTTCGATCTCGGACTCAAGCGCGTGCACTTCCCGGACTTCCCGGTGCCGGCGGGCCAGAGCGCCATCTCGATGTTGGCCGAGCGCTGCCGGCGGGGGATCGAAGACCGCGATGTGAAGCCGACCCAAGAGGTCCACGACCGTCTCAACCTCGAGCTCGCGATGATCGACACGCAAGGTTTCGCGGCCTACTTCTTGACCGTCGCCGACATCGTGGCGGACATCAAGGCGATGGGGATCCACTGCGCATGCCGGGGCTCGGCCGCGGGCTCACTCGTCTGCTACCTGACCGGGATCTCCGACGTCGACGCGGTCCGCCACGACCTGGCGTTCGAGCGGTTCATGAACCCCATGCGCGACGAGCCGCCCGACATCGACATCGACGTGGAGTCCGCGCGGCGCGAGGACGTCTACGACATGGTCCTGTCGCGCCACGGAGACGACCGCGCGGCCTGTGTCGCCATGATCGACACGTACCGGGCGCGTTCGGCCGTCCGCGAGGTGGGCAAGGCGCTCGGATTGCCCGACGTCGAGCTCGGTGTCATCGCGAAGGCGTTCCCGCACATCTCGGCTCGGCATCTCCGTGAGGCGGTCGAGCGCCTGCCGGAGCTCCACGGCATCAACCTGCCCATGCCCCAGCTCGAGCTGCTATTCCGCGTGGCCGAACGGCTGGACGGCTTCCCGCGCCACATCGCGCTGCACCCGTGCGGGATCGTCCTGTCGAGTCACGACCTGGTCACGCGCGTGCCGCTCGAGCGGAGCGCGAACGGCCACCGGATGATCCAGGCCGACAAGGACGACGTGGAGCTGCTCGGCTACCTGAAGCTCGATGTGCTCGGGGTCCGGATGCTCTCGTCGATGCGCCACGCCCTGGACGAGATCGCCCGAACGACGGGGGAGAAGGTCGACCTGGACCGGATCCCGACGGACGACGAGCCCACGTTCGAACGGATCCGCGCCTCGGACACGCTCGGCTGCTTCCAGATCGAGTCGCCGGGCCAGCGCGAGCTGCTGCAGAAGCTCCAGCCCACCCGGTGGGAGGACCTGATCGTCGACATCTCGCTCTTCCGGCCCGGGCCGGTGAAGTCCGACATGATCAGGCCGTACCTGCGCCGGCGGATGGGTATGGAGCGCCCGGTCTACATCCATCCGGACCTGCGGCCGGCCCTGAAAGAGACGTTCGGCGTGATCGTCTATCACGAGCAGGTGATCCGAACGCTCGCGGCGCTCGCCGGCTACGACCTGACCTACGCCGATCACATCCGCCGGCACCTGGACCGCGAGGACCTGCTCCCGGGGTTCCGCGCCGACTTCCTCCGTCGAGCGACGGCACGCGGTGTGGATCGGACCGCCGCCGAGGAGACCTGGCATGCCGTGGCGGAGTTCGCGAGCTTCGGGTTCTGCAAGGCGCACGCGGCGGCGTTCGCCGTCCCGACGTACCAGTCCGCCTGGCTGAAGACGCATTACCCGGCGCAGTTCCTGGCCGGCATCCTCACCCACGACCCCGGGATGTATCCGCGGCGGTTGCTCCTGGAGGACGCCCGCCAGCACGGCATCCCGATCCTCCCGCTCGACGTGAACCGCAGTGAGCCCGAATACGTTGTCGAAGAGTCGGTGTCTGACCTCGATCGCTCCGGGGCTCGCCGCGCCGGCCGCTTTCCCGAAGCCAATCCCGTCCGTCGCGGCGACCCCTCCGCGGCCGAACCTGCCGAGTCCGCCGAGCGCGTCTTCGGGATCCGGCTTGCGTTGCAGGATGTGCACGGCATCAACGACGCGGAGATCCGTTCCATCCTCCAAGCTCGAGCCGATCGACTGTTTCGTGATGTGGGGGATTTCTTGCGGAGGACGACTGTGTCTCGGCCGGTGACTGAGGCTCTCGCGCACGCTGGCGCGTTCGATGCACTGGGGACTAATGACCAGAATCGACGGACGCATCTCTATACGGCGATGACGGCGGAGCCTCAACGCGAGGGGGATCAGCTCACGTTGGCGGATGCGGCGGCGCCTGCGCATCGGTTCGCGGATTACTCCGATGCCGAGGTCGTGCGAGCCGAGTTGGAGGTGCTGGGGTTAGATGCGACTCGCCACATCGTGAGCTTCTTCGAGCCGTTGCTTGCGGACCTCGGCGTGACCCGGACGAAGGAGCTGCATCGGCACCGCGGCGGCGACAAAGTGATGGTGGCCGGTGTGAAGGTCGCCTCGCAGACGCCGGCGATCCGAAGCGGACAGCGCATCATCTTCCTGACGCTCGACGATGCGACCGGTCCGGTCGAGGTCACGGTCTTCGAATCCGTCCAGCCGAAGGTCGCGAAGACCGTCTTCCACGCCTACGCGATGGCCGTGTGGGGCGAGCTCCGGCGGACCGGCGTGAAGGGCGTCAGTATCATCGCCGAGGAAGTCTGGGACCTCACCGCGCTGCATCGCGCGAGAGGCGAGGGACGCTTGCGGGAAGCCATGGGGACGCCGACGGAACCGGTCTTGCCCTCACGCCGGCTCTGGCATTCGAGCCCGGGCTCCGCGGGATGAGCGCCGAGCCGATCCTCCACGTCGACATCGACGCGTTCTATGCATCCGTCGAGGTCTTGAAGGATCCGTCGCTCGCCGGCAAGCCGGTCGTCGTCGGCGGTCCGGGCACGCGGGGAGTGGTCGCCTCGGCCTCCTACGAGGCCAGGAAGTTCGGCGTTCGCTCGGCGATGCCGGCCGTGCGCGCCCGGCGCCTCTGCCCCGACATCGTCTTCCTGCCGTCGGACTTCGAGGCCTACCGCGCCCATTCGAACCGCTTCCGGGAGATCCTGTGCTCCTACTCGCCGCTCGTGGAGCCGATCTCCCTCGACGAGGCGTTCCTTGACGTCTCGGGCGCCTCGATGCTCTTCGGACCGCCGGCCGAGATCGGAGCGAAGATCCGCGCCGACGTCGTTCGCGAGGTGGGCGTCACGTGCTCCGTCGGCGTCGCCCCCACGAAGTTCGTCGCGAAGCTTGCCTCCGACGAGTGCAAGCCGGATGGCCTGCTATTCGTCCCCGCCGACGGTGTGCAGGAGTTCCTGGAGCCCCTGCCGGTACGCCGCCTGTGGGGCGTGGGGGAGAAGACCGGCGAGACCCTCGGCCGACTCGGGATCCGCACGATCGGGGAGCTCGGGCGAACGCCGCTTCCGATCTTGGAACGATTGCTGGGGGAGGGCACGGCCCGCCATCTCTTTGAGCTCGCGAACGGCGTGGACGATCGTGACGTGATCCCGTATGAGCCACCGAAGTCCGTGAGCCACGAGGAGACGTTCGAGCACGACCTCGATGCAGATGAAGACATCCTCCTGGAGCTCCTCGATCTCTCCGGACGGGTCGCGTCTCGCCTACGCGAAGACGGTTACCGGGCGCGCACGGTCGTCCTGAAAGCCCGCTTGGCGAACTTCCAGACCCTCACCAGGTCCCGCACGCTCTCCGATGCCACCGACATCGGCGCGGAGGTCTACCACACCGTCTCCGAGCTCTACCGGGCGCTGCCGGGGCAGCGCAGGCGCATCCGATTGCTCGGTGTCCAGGCGACAGGATTGGTGCCAGGAGGTGCCGAACAGCTCGCCCTCCTTCACGAAGAGCGGTGGGGAGACGTCGAGCGAGCGCTCGACCGGATCGAGCGGCGATTCGGCCGCGGAGCGGCCCGTCCAGCCTCCCTGATCGACCGCGACCGCCGGACTTGAGCAACCGCAATATCCGGGGACCGCCTCCTCAAGGTCTCCGTTGCGTCGCTCGACTCCTATAATCGGAACGAACGGCCCACTCCCCACGGACCAGGCAGGGAAACGGATGCCTCTCAGCGATCACGAACAGCGGATCCTCGAAGAGATCGAGAAGCGTCTCGCGGAAGACGACCCCCGCCTGGTGGAACAGGTGGGTCGAACCGATCTTTACACGCATCTCGCCCGTCGTATCCGCTTCGCCGCCCTCGCGTTCTTCGTGGGCGTGCTCCTTCTGCTGCTGTTCGTCGTTTCGCCCTGGGCGGCGGCGATCGGATTCGTCGTGATGGTGCTGTCCGCGCTGCTGATCTACCGCTACCTCGGACAGCTCGGCCGCGACCAGATCCGCGAGATGCAGTCCTCGGGTCGTCTCACGCTCGCCGGATTCTTGGGCCGAGTTGGTGCGCGGTTCGCCCGACGGTCCTCGCCGCCCGGCGACGATCCGCGGACCTGAGGACGCGGCGCGCCGTCATCCACCTAGCCCGTCCGGGTAGTTTGTCGACGCATGTGACCTCAGCGCTTGCCACCGTTCCGCGCACTGCTGTACAACAAGGCTTCCCTTCCCCGGGTGCGCGACCGTTCACCGGACGTTGAGTCCTCAGGTGATCGGTTTCGGACCGACGCTGCGACGGTGTGGCAGGAGTAGTTCGTGAAAGGGCGCGCGTCCATGGAGGGATTCACGGCTCATCAGGCGAGCAAGTTCACCGGCTGTACATCACGTCAACTTCGGTACTGGGATCAGATCGAGCTCGTGCAACCGTCCGTTCAAGGGACGGGTGGCCGTCCAGGAGTTCCGCGCCTCTACTCGTTCCGCGACTTGGTCGCGCTCCGCGTCGTCAAGTCACTCCTCGATGGCGGCATGTCGCTCCAGCGGGTGCGGCGGGCGTGGGCGTTCTTGAACAAGAAGGCGGGTCTGGACCGACACTTGTCCGACGTGAAGCTCGTGACGGACGGACAGAGCATCTTCAAGATCTGCCGGCGCGACGGCGAAGTGATCGACGCCCTGCGTGAGGGACAGATGGCCTTCTTCGTGGCGATCGACGACATCGCGACCAGTGTTCGAACCAACGTCTCGCAGTTCAGCGAGGATCGAGAACGCTTCATCAGGGCGCTGCGAGAAGCTGCGGCGCATACCGCCACCGGCTCTTGAGGCTCGTGCGCTAGCGGCGTACCCGGTACTGACCCGCGATCCGGCGCCCCCACGCCGTCCGTTCGCGAAGGTCGTGCAGGGCCGTCGATGCGGCCTCGGACGCCTCCCGAACATCGGCCTCAAGAGGATCCTGGGGGGCATAGGCGGCCCGAACCGCGATCGAGGTCAACCGGTCGAGGTGGCCGTCCGCGAGCGCTCCGGAGGTCAAGAGCCGCCCTCGGTACTCGTCCAGGGTCTCTCCCGGGCCGCGGGCGTACCCGAGATCGGCGGCGTGCTCCGTGAACACGTCGTAGGTCGCGAGGATCAGCGCGCGTGGCTCATGGCCGGCGCGCACGAGGTGTGCCCGCCGTCGGAGGGCGCGCACGGGTGGGATGAGGAGCGCCACCAGGAGCGTGAGGCTGAGCAGGAACAACGCGGCGATTCCGAGGGGGACGTGTCGCCTCTTGACACCGCCGGCTCGGATGGGGGGAAGGGGCGTGAGCGACACGCCGGTCTGGAACTCCCGGCGGCTGAGGTTCGCCAACTGACGTGGCAGGTTCCCTGCGCTCCCCGAGGTTCCAGGGGCGTTCGGACCGCCCGCGCCGCCCGTCGGCGTGCATCCCGCAGATCCCGCGGAGCAAACGAGGGCCGGATACTGGTATCCCTGAGCGATCGGGTTGGTCCGACCAGGTGTGGGCTCGAAGGAGAGCCACCCGTAGGTCGGGAACCTCACTTCGACCCAACTATGGGAATCGTTCGTGGTCACGTGCCACACACCGGCGTCGGCATCGAACGTTCCGGGGGTGAACCCGACGGCGACGCGGGACGGGAATCCGAGCGAACGCACCATGATGGCCATGGCGCTCGCGAATTGCTGGCAGAAGCCCCTCCGTGTCTGGTTCAGGAAAGTGAGGAGTGTGTACGAGTCGTCACGGGCCGGCACGTGCAGGTCGTAGGTGAACACATTGGTGTCGGTCAGGTGATCTTGGATGGCCAGGATCTGTTCGTAGGGATTCGTGGCACCGGCGGTCCACGCCTCGGCGATCTGGTGGATGCCGGCGGCCACGTCCGAAGGCAGTGCTGAGAGCGTGGTGTACCGGGGGTTCAGCGACGGGGGCGGGAAGACCTCCGCCGCCAATTGCTCCGGCGTGGGTTGGGCGGCGACCGAGGTCACGTGGTACCCCGTCCCGGCATCGAGATTGCTGTCGACCGTCGCTGTCCCGGTGTCGTCGTTGAACCGGACCGACGCGTCGGGAACGTCGATCTGCAGCGGCGGATAGGCGACCGGCAGCCACGGGAATCCCAGATTGCTCGAGACCCGGAACGTTTGATCGATCGTCTGGCTCCCTGGGGCTCCCGAGCCGATTATCGTCTCGGCAGCGATCGGCTCTCCCCGGGCCGCGTTGTCGGGGAGGAACGTGTCGCCGTTGAAGTCCGGGAGCGAGAGCATCCGCCAATACGAGCCCAGGTTGGACGTCACCTGGAAGACCTCGACGGGGTCCTTCCGGTCAAGCGCCGCCTTGATCGACACCAGTGGGTCGATGCGGACTCGGTCCGAGGGGTTCGTGGCGCTGATGTCGAAGATGGCCTTCGATCCGAACCCCGGGATGAGCAGGGGGACGAGAGCCGCGGTCGCGACCGCGGCGACCGCGACGCGACGCGCGCCGTGGCTCGCGGTCGCCGACGAGCGGGCGCGCGACCCCGGCCCGCTCCATACGGGACCCCAACCCTGGACCCGCCGGAGCGAGTCCGCGAAGACCACGAGGAGCGCCGCGGCCAGGAACGCCACGCCGTACTGCGGCTTGATGAGGTCCTCCAGCACGGTGTCGGCGAACACGAGCATGGCGATCGGCGGCAGCAGGGACAGGAGCGGGCTGCCGGCCCGGAACGCGAGTGCGTGACAGGAGAAGATCGCCGCCCATATTGCGATCATCGACGCAAGCATCAACGGCTTCAAAGGCAGCGTCGGAGCGACCTGGAGACGGGCCTGTTCACGGACGAGTCGCGTCGCGTCAAACGCGTGCCGGAAGGTGTCCAGCGTCGGGAAGCCGTGCCACGTGGTCGAGGGGTAGAGGATCAGGCCGATCGCGATCGCCAGCAGCGCCGCCGACACCAGGGTCGCGAGCAGGAGGTTCCATCGCTCGAGGGCGCCCGCGATCGCCGCCGAGGCCAGCGCGACCGCCATCAACCGCCAGGTCGAGCCATGACCCGCGAACACGCGTCCGAACGCGAACGCCGTCGCGATCGCGATGGCGCAGATCGCGGCGAGCGCGATCAGACGCTGTGTGCGAAGAGTCGTTCCTTGGGGACGTGCCATCGGTCCTTCAAGCGCATGGATGGTGGCAGGACGACACAGTCCCATCCGGCGCGGGTCAAGGCGAGACGAGCCTGCGTGGCCCGCCCCTCCAACTGGGCTTGCCGCTCGGGCGGCAGGGTGTCGGGGTCGAGGGGGTAGACGAGCACGGCCAGCTTGGGTCCGAACGCGGCGCCGCTGCGGACGAGCGACGTGATCTCGCCCGGCTGTGGCGGAGCCGCAACCACGACGAGAGTCGTGTCGCCGGATGCACCCGCCCGTAGGTGGGCGAGCGCCGGCCCGATCGAGCGGACCTGCGCATGTGCGACGCTCGTGAGAGCCTCCAGGAATCGCTCCTCCGAGAGCGCGGCGGGTTGGGTGTCGGCGGTCGCAAGCTTGAGTGAGAAGCCGCCTCTGGCGAGCACGACCCCTAGCGTCGCCGCAACCGACACCCCGCGTTCGAAGGCCGGTCCGTGGGTCTGCCCGAGGGAGCTTTCGCGCGAATCGAGGAACACGAGCCCGCTCGCTCGCCGTGAGGACTCGTCCTGGCGGATCATGAGCTCGCCGGTGCGTGCGACGCTCGGCCAATGGATGCGGCGGAGGTCGTCGCCCTCGTGATACTGCCGCATCATGTAGTACTCCTCGCCGGTCCGAAAGAGGTTCCGCGTGCGGGATACCCCCACGTTGGAACCGAACGCCGATTCGGGTGTGCCGCTCAGATCCTCGATCTCCGGCGTGACGATCAACTCCTCGCGCTCGTCGAACTCCAACCTCTGACGGACCAAAGCGAACGGATCGGAGACGTCCACCGTGAGTGGTCCCAACTGGTAGCGCCCCCGGGTCTGCGGCAACACGGTATAGGTCACCTGCTGCGTTCCGCGCGCCGGGATACCCGAGACGACCATCCGCGCGGGTCGCCCGAGTGCAGAGGGGAGCCGGTCCTCGAGCATCAAGAACGACGTGGCCGTGGCCGACCGGTTCTCGACGTCGATCTGAACGGTGACCCGCGTTCCGGGAGCAACACGCACGTCGGACAGGCGCCGACGAACGGCGATCCGTTGGTGCCCCCATCGGACGAAGAGCGCGGCGATGGCCGGCAACGCGGCCAGTCCGAGGGCGACGACTTCCAAGCCGGGAGAGCCGATGATCCGAGCGACCAACCACATGGCGAGGCCCGCGAAGAGGACGGCCACTCCGCGGCCCGATGGCATCAGGGGTTCTCCGCCACCGGGACCGTGACCTCCGCGAGGATCTCCGCCAGCATCATCTGGGGAGATCGACCGCTCATGACGGCATCCGCCGTCACGATGATGCGATGTGCGAGCGACGGGATGACGAGGGATTTCACGTCGTCGGGGATCACATAGTCACGTTCGTCGGCCGCGGCCATCGCTCTTGAAGCCCGAAGGATCATGATCGAGGCTCGTGGGCTCGCCCCCAGATAGATATCGGAGTGGCGGCGAGTCGCCTCCACGATGTCGACGATGTAGCGCCGGATGGCGGGCGCCACGTGGACCTGCTGCGCCTGCACGATCATCTCGGCGACGCCGGGGGCGTCGTTGACGGGGCCGATCTCGGTAAGAGGCGTCCCCGCGCTGTGGCTCGCGAGGAGCTCGGTCTCCACCTCGGCCGTCGGATAGCCGATCGCCAGCCGCAGCATGAACCGGTCGAGCTGTGCCTCGGGCAGGGGGTACGTGCCCTCGTGCTCGATCGGGTTCTGTGTTGCGATGACCATGAACGGTCTGCCCAGTGGGTGGGTCTGGGTGTCCACCGTGACCTGTCGCTCTTCCATGCACTCCAGGAGCGCCGACTGGGTCTTCGGGCTTGCGCGGTTGATCTCGTCGCCGAGAACGATGTTCGCGAAGATCGCGCCGGGCTTGAACTCGAAGTCCCCGTGCTCCTGGTTGAACACGTTCACACCGGTGACGTCCGTGGGCAGGAGATCGGGCGTGAACTGGATCCGGCGGAACGAGCAGTCGATCGATCGGGCGATCGCCTTTGCCAGCATGGTTTTTCCGACGCCCGGCACGTCTTCGATCAAGAGGTGCCCCTCGGCGACCAAGGCGACCAGCGCCAGCCGGATCTCATGGTGCTTTCCACGAACGACCCGTTCTACGTTCTCTTCGATCTCATGGAAGCTGGCGGCGAACCTTTGCCATTCCTGTCGCTGTCGAACTTCCACGATCACCTCCAGGCGGGACGGCCACCATCTTACGGGGGGCACCCTCTTGCGGCGTCGGACAGACTCCTCGGCAGGTTCTACGGCCGGAAACGAGGGCAAGTTCCCGGAAAAGGACCGGAGATGGTGGGGATGGCTGTCGCAGTTCGAACGGTTCCCGGGGGAGGAGGGAACCGTTCGTTGCGGAGAACGACGGGCCGGCCCGGCCGGCGGACGCCCCGCGCGGCCCCTGTTCGCAATTCCTAGGCATCTCGTCCGAACCGGCCCGTCGTGTCCTGTGCAAGATTACACACGTGTGATTCCCATAGCGCAAGCATCGCTTTCCCGTGTGGGCTCGTGCGCGGCCCGAACGCAAGTCGGGGCCGCTAAACTGCCCGCATGGGCCGTGCCCTCGTCCTGAACGCGTCCGATTCCCCTCTCGCGGTCGTGGCTGCGCGCCGGGCGGTCGTGTTGGTCTTGAAGGACAAGGCGGAAGTGGTCCTGTCGAACGGGCTGGTCTTCCGGTCGGAAACGATCTCGATGGAAGCCCCGTCCGTCGTGCGGCTTCGGCGGTATGTTCGCGTGCCGTATCGGCCCCACGCGCCACTCACCAGACGGGCGGTCTTCGCTCGAGACGAGTGGACCTGCCAGTACTGTGCCGTTCCGGCGGAGAATCTCGATCACGTGATCCCTCGTTCTCGCGGTGGAACCCACACATGGGAGAACGTCGTCGCGGCCTGCCGGCGGTGCAACGCCAAGAAGGAGAACCGCACGCCGCTTGAGGCGGGGTTCACGTTGGCTCGGCGACCGTTCGCTCCTACCGACGGCTTCCGTTTGACCCTCGGCCGGCTCGAGCCCGGCTGGGAGGACTATCTGACGTAGCCGGCTGACGTAGCCGGCTGACGTAGCCGGCCGGCGGCCGACACAGCCTGCCGACCCCGCTCGATCCAGGTGATCCTGGATCCGAGCCTGCGTCGCCCTCCGATCACAGCTCACCTCTCGTCTGACAGGCACCTTTCTGTTGTCCGCTGTTGACGCAGTGGAGTGATAGTGGCATAAAGGTGGACCAAAGTGGAGGGAAGGGGAGGGGGCGTGGCCGAACTGCTCGGCACGCATAGCTATCAGCTCGACCCCAAGGGCAGGGTGTCGTTGCCGGGTCGGTTCCGCGAGGCATTCGCGGACGGGCTCTGGCTGACCATCGGCCAGGACGGCTGCCTGTTCTGCTTCCCCAGGGCCGAGTGGGAGCGCCGATCCGACGAGGTCTCGTCCTCACCCCTTTCCGACGCCGACGGTCGTGCGTACTCCCGATTGTTCTTCGGCTCCTCCGACGAGGCGAAGCTCGACGGGCAAGGCCGCGTGACGATCCCGCAGCGGTTGCGGGACGCCGTCGGCATCAACAAAGAAGTGGTGGTGCTCGGCGTTCGGGACCGGATGGAGATCTGGGATCGCGAGGCCTACGACCGCTACACAGACCGGTACGCCGTCGCCTATCAGGCCGGTGACCTCGACCCCAGGAGGAACACGTGACGCCGAACAAGCTCGGGACCGAGGTTCGTCAGAGCCTGTCCCTGATCGCGATGGCCGCCCTCACCGTGCTCGCATCGATCGGACTCGGCCTGCTCGCAGGCCACATCGGGTGACGGTGGGGGACGCGGAGCACGACCCGGTCATGGTGCGCGAGGTGATCGGGTTCCTCGGGGGGAGGGGGACCGTCCTCGACATGACGCTCGGCGCCGGCGGTCATGCCGAGGCGTTGCTCGCGGCAGGTGTGGATCGCCTGGTCGGCGTGGATCGAGATCCGTCGGCGCTCGCCCTGGCCCGTGATCGGCTCGCAAGCTTCGGGGATCGTTTCCGTTCGATCCAGGCACGGTTCTCCGAGATCGGCGAGGAGGCCGTCGAGGGGGCGGTGGACGGCATCTTGTATGACCTCGGCGTCTCGTCTATGCAGCTCGGTCGCTCGGAACGCGGATTCAGCTTCCGAGAGGACGGGCCGCTCGACATGCGGATGGGCGATGAAGGTCCCACCGCCGCCGACCTCGTGAACGTGCTGCCCGAGGGCGAGCTCGCCGATCTGATCTTCGAGTACGGCCAAGAAACGAAGTCGCGACGGATCGCGGGCGCGATCGTGCGGGCGCGATCGCGTTCGCAGATCGAGACCACCGATCAGCTTGCCGGCATCGTCGTGGGCGCCGTGGGACGACGTCCGGGGGGCCCCCACCCCGCGCGTCGGACGTTCCAGGCGCTCCGTATCGCGGTCAATCGGGAGCTCGAGGAGCTCGCCGCCTCCCTGCCTCAGGCGGTCGACCTCCTCGCTCCCGGTGGCCGCGTGGTCGTGATCGCCTACCACTCGCTCGAGGATCGCGTGGTGAAACGCACGTTCCGCGACGACGAACGCCTCGAGATCCTGACGAAGAAACCGTTGCAGCCGTCGCAGGATGAGGTTCGCGAGAATCCCCGGGCCCGAAGCGCCAAGCTTCGGGCCGCGGAGCGTGTGCGGGAGGCGGCGTGAGCGTTCCCGCACGCAAGATCGAGCACGCACCCGCGACCTCGCCCACGCCACGTCGGACGGCTTTGCGGCCCGGGCCCCCGGCTGCTGCGAAAAACAAGTCCGCGGGCCGCCGCGGTCTTCACCCTGCGTTCGTGACCTTCGCTTCCATCGTGATCATCCTGCTGGTTGTCGGTGTCGTGGCGCTGAACGCGTTGTTCGCCCAGACGGCGTTCGCGGTCCACTCGATGCAAACGCACGTGGCAGGGTTGGATGAGCAGCACGATGTTCTGGCGACGGACGCGGCGCGGCTTTCGTCTCCGAGCCGCATCGCCACGTGGGCTGAGCGCTATCAGATGGTGCTGCCGGACAACGTGGTCATCCTGCGCGTGCCGCACTTCGGAAGAACGCCTTCGGCGGGGCCATGAGACGCCGGACGGGGAAGCGTCTCATTGTGCTGTTCGCGCTCATGGTGCTCGCGTTCGGCAGCATCGCGGCGCGGCTCGCGGCTCTCCAGGTCGGGGACCGGGGTTCGCTCGAGGCCCTTGGGCTCAACCAGCGCGTCAAGACGTTCGATCTCCCCGCCGCGCGTGGCCAGATCCTCGACCGGCGAGGTGTGCCGCTCGCGATCACGCTCGATGCGCGGGACATCTATGCGGATCCCGCACTCGTCACGGACCCCGAAGGGGAGGCCGCTCAGATCGCGTACGCCCTCGGGGAGAAGCCGAAGCAGATCCTGCCCGCCCTGCTGGTCGATGGGACGTTCGCCTACGTCGCACGGCAGGTTGACCTGGATGTCTCGCAACGGGTCGAAGATCTCCACCTACCTGGGATCGGATTCCTCTCCGTGGCGAAGCGCTACTACCCGGCCGGAGCGCTTGCGCCGCAGGTGATCGGATTCGTCGGTATCGACGGAACGGGTCTCGCGGGCCTTGAGCTGCAGTACGACTCGGAGCTTGCGGGCGTGCCGGGCGAACGGACCGTGGAACAGGCCGGCAACGGGCAACCGATCGCGCAGGGCATCGACGTCCTGAAAGCGCCGGTGGACGGGATCAACCTGAAGACGACGCTCGATCGCGAGATCCAATATCAAGCGCAGGAGGCCCTCGCGCGCGCCGTGCAGGACAACGGAGCGAAGGCTGGCACGATCATCGTCATGGACCCCAAGACCGGGGACATCTTGGCGATGGCGAGCTTCCCGTGGTTCGACCCCAATCACTTCGCGGACACGAACCCGGACCGTTGGCGGAATCGCGCCGTCACCGATGCGTTCGAGCCCGGTTCGGTGAACAAGATCGTGACGGCGGGGGCGGCGATCGAGTCGGGGAGCGTCTCGATCACGCAGCGGTTCCAGGTGCCGTCCTCGATGCAGGTCGAC
>JAYUAK010000005.1:0-2734 GCA_043741335.1 Actinomycetota bacterium | reverse complement strand
GCATCTCGCGGATGCCGCCGCGATCATCCGGCAGGTTGTGGCGGGGCTGTCGCCCGAACGCGGGGCCGTGTACGCCGCCGCCCCGCAGGTCGCGGCGGTCCTCGACGCGGTGTCCTGAGCGGTTTCGCGCTATTCGACCGTGAGCGTGATCGGAACCGCGGCGAGCGCCTTGGACACCGGGCAGTTGGCCTTCGCGTCCTCGGCCGCCGCGCGGAACCCATCGGCGTCGAGCCCGGGCACGTCGCCCGACACGCGCAGGCGGATACCGGTGATCCCTTCGCCAGGCTGGAAGTCGACCTCGGCGTGCGTGTTGAGCGTCGTCGGCGGATGGCCGGCCTTCGTGAGGCCGCCCGAGAGTTGCATCGAGAAGCAGGAGGCGTGGGCCGCGGCGATCAGCTCCTCTGGGCTCGTGCGGCCGTCCGGCTCCTCCGCCCGCGAGGCCCAGGTGACGTCGAAGGTGCCGAGACCGCTCGACTCGAGGGTGACCTTGCCGCTTCCCTCCTTCAGCGATCCATGCCATTCACCAGCCGCGGTGCGCGTCGTCGCCATCATCGACTCCCGTCTCTCGCTCGATCTCCGAGCCTACCGCGAGGCGGCGCTCGGGATCGCTGGAGTGTTGTCTGTCGGGCGGGTCTGCGGCCAGACTGGACGTGATGGTCGTCCTCGAGAAGCGTGGGTGTCGATGTTGAGCCGTCGGCGCGAGCCGAGGGTTCCGCGGCCGCCGGCGTGCTCGTGTCGAGCCTTCCGCGAGTGCGCCCGGCACGGCGGACTTGCGCCGTGTTCCGAGGTGGGCCCCGACGGCGTCTGCTGGGAATGCAAACACGGCGAGCGGCGCGGGCAGCGGCCCGACCGCGAACGGCCGAGGTTCAGCTGGAGCACGGACGCGCCTCCGGGCTCGAACCGGAACGGCCGGACCGGCTAGCTCCGATAGCAGGGAAGTCCTCCTACGAGGCTGCGAGCGGGTCGTGGACCTCGATCCGATCGAACCGTCGGAAGTCGCGGTCGTGGGTCCAGATCGTTCGCACACCGTTCTCCAGCATGAGTGCTACCAGGTGCGCGTCGGACACCAGGTTCCCGCTGACGGGTGCGTCGGTCGTCGCGTCGCGGTACCTGGCCCAGAACCGCTCGCCCTCACCCGGCGCGCGGACGTGCGGGAGCGCCAGGAGGCTCTCGACGTTGGCCGCGGCGTCGGTGTGCGAGAGCGGTGAGGAGAAGATCGCCGGGTGGGTGGCGATCCGAAGGTAGGCCACGAGCGTGGGCCAGAACAGATAGACGATCTCCGGGCCCTGCACGATCGACGCGAGTGCCACGCTCGCGCGTTCGTAGAACGGGCTGGCGTCGTCGGAGGCGTATAGAAGGACGTTGGTGTCGACCGAGAAGCTCACCGGTCATCGAGCGCCCGATGCAGCGCGTCCTTGTCCTGCAGGTCGACCTTCGCCCGCATCGGGCGAGAGGTCCACGCGAACGGAGCAGGTGCCGGCTCGGGATCCTTGCGAAGAGATGCCGCCAGCAACTCGGAAACGAGCTGGCCAAGGCTCTTACCCTCGCGCCGCTGGCGTTCCTTCAGCTCACGGAGCACAGAGGCGTCGATATCGAGTGTGGTTCGAGGCACGATGCGTGATGCTGGCATCCTAAACATCAGATGTCAACGGACAGTCCTCGGGGGGTCGGTCCCGCCATCCACCGGTGTCTGGAACGGGTCGACCACCCGGAGCCCATCCAACTCCGATCCGTGCTGGAGATCCTCGGTGAGCAAGACGTCGCAGTCGGCCATCTGTGCCGCGGCGACGATGAGCGAGTCCCAGAACGAGAGCCCGAACCGTTCCTCGATCGACCAGGCGCTCTCGAGTCCCATCGGGCCGATCGCTACCGGCCTCCACGCGAGCAGGTCGCGAACGTCGGCGCGGGCTTCGTGAGGCGACAACCCTGGACGGAGCTTCCGAGTCGTTGTGACGTAGAACTCCTGGAGGACCTGGACGCTCAGCCGGCCGGTCCCGGTCTCCCAGAGGTGGCGCATCCACTCCTGCGCGCGATCATGCTTCACCGGGTCCGTGGTATCCCGTGCGTACACCAGGACGTTCGAGTCAACGAAGAGCGGCACGGTCGTGCAGATCCTCGCGATCGGGATAGCCGGTTCCGGCCGAGAGATCCGAGCCGGTACGGGAGAGGTAGCGATCCATCGCCCCCGCATACGCGGCCTGACCGCCCATAGACTCCCTCAGGAGCTCGCGCAAGAGGGTGGAGACGCTGATGTCTCGCTCCGCCGCCTCGATGCGGGCCCACCGAGCGGTCTCCTCGTCCAGCGTGACCGTGACATTCTTCATGGACACAATTCTCGTGTTACACGAACTCTGTGTCAAGATGATCAAGCAGCTGGAGTCATCCTTGAGCCCGTCGCGCTCCGACGGCGAGCGCGACGTGCGTCAGGTCCGACCGCATCTGTGCCTGCTCTGAGCGCAACTCTGTCAGGTCGGTCTTCATCTCGATTCGGAGCTCGGCGATGGACCGCTCGATCGCCTCGAAGCGCCGGAGCCCAAGGGTTCCGCCGACGAACGCCACGACCAGCAACAAGACGGCGTTCACAAGTGTTTGGATCAGCTCGATCGGCACGTGACTCCCTCCTCGGGGAGGAGAGCGCAATCCTAGCTCGCGCCGGTGACAACCGCGCGACGGCACGTGCATGGCGAACACGACGCGCCGGGTCTCGTCGCCGTAGGCGTCGCCGAGCTCCACC
>JAYUAK010000004.1:0-6469 GCA_043741335.1 Actinomycetota bacterium | reverse complement strand
TCGACGAGACGAACGAACGCCTGGAGGAGCTGCTCGAGAACCCCGACTGGTGGTTCGGCGACCGGGAGGTGTTCCCTGCGTTCGAGCGGATCATGGAGTCGTTCGAATCGCTCGTGGCACGCCACCCGGGGACCACGTTCCTCGGCGCGCACGTCGCGTGCAACAGCGAGGACTTGGCATGGGTCTCACGGATGCTCGACACGTATCCGAACCTGCACGCCGATATCGCCGCCCGCATCGCCGAGCTGGGACGGCAGCCGCGGGCGACCCGCGCCCTCCTCGAACGCCATCCGAGCCGGATCCTGTTCGGCACCGACCTCTTCCCGCCCGAGCGCGAGATCTACGCGCTCCACTTCCGGTTCCTCGAGACCGCCGACGAGCAGTTCCCTTACGACCCGCACGACCCGCCGCCGCAGGGGCGGTGGGCGATCTCGGGGGTCGATCTCCCGGAAGAGATACTGATGGGCGTGTACGCCGACAATGCCCGCCGGCTCATCTCCGGCCTCGAGTGAGGCCGAGCGCCTACTTCGCGTCACTAGGTGATCAGGTCCGTCGGATCGGCTCGGGGATCAGGTCGCCGTGGGCCTCGATCAGGTCGTCGACCATCGCGACGATCTGGTCGGACGTGAGCGTCGCCCCTGCGTTCGGGTCGACGAGCGCGGCCTGGTAGACCATGTCGCGACGGCCCTCGATCGCAGCGCGCACCGTGAGTTCCACCACGTTCACGAACGTCCGGTTCAGCGCCAGACACTGGGGAGGGATGACGCCGATCCGCGTCGGATGCACGCCGTTCTTGTCGACCATGCAGGGCACCTCGACGCACGCTTCCTCGGGGAGCCCCTCGATCAGACCGCGGTTGCGCACGTTGCCGTAGACCTCGGTCGACGTGTTGGTCTCGATCGCGTAGATGATCTCGGAGGCGAGCTCGCTCGTCGGCTCGAGCTCGAGGTCCTCGCCGGCCTCCAGCCGGCGGCGGACCTCCGCGAGTTCAGCGAGGTTCTCGTCGCTCCGGAAGATGTAGTCGTCGAGCAGGATCCGGAACCGTTCGACCTGGTCGTCGTGATGCAGCACCCACGGCACGTACTCGCTCGAGTGCTCCGAGCTCTCCGTCGGGAAGTAGCCGAACCGCTTGAAGATCTCGACGCGCACGCGGCGGCCGAGTCCCTCCGGGTCGGCCTCGACGACCTGCCGTAGCCGGGGGTAGAGGTCCTCGCCGGTGCGCCTGTCGCGGAACTCGTACACGAAGCACTGGTGGTTGAAGCCTGCGGTCCGGAACGCGACCTTCGACACCGGCATGCCGACGGTCTCGGCCAGGAACTCGTGCGTGTCCCGGACGCTGTGACAGACGCCGACCACGTTCTGGAACCGCGAGCCCGCGTAGATGCCCCACGGCACCATCGCCATCGGGTTCGTGTAGTTCAACAGCAGCCCCTCGGGGCATCGCTCCGCCATGTCGTTCGCCATCTCGATCATCACGGGGATCGTGCGGAGGCCGCGCATGATCCCGCCGATCCCCAGCGTGTCGCCGATCGTCTGGCGCAGCCCGTACTTCTTTGGGACCTGGAAGTCGGTCAGCGTGGCCTGATAGCCGCCGACCTGGATCTCGTTGATCAGGTAATCGGCGCCGTCGAACGCGGGCACCCGGTCCAGGTGCGCGCTCACCCCGTACCCAGCGCCGGTCGTCGCGACGACCTGGTTCGCCACGCGCTCCGCGGTCGAGAGCCGGTCGGGGTCGATGTCGTGCAGCGCGATCTGGAGCGAGCCCTGGAGCTCCGCGAACGAGCACAGATCCGCGAGGATGTTCCGAGTGAACTCGACGCTGCCCGCCCCGATGATCGTGATCTTGCTCATGCGCGACATTGTTCCATCAGGCGTCAAAAGCGACAAGTTCGACTATCTGATGCTACCGTGCGCGCATGAAGCGCGTTGGTCTGGGCGACGGCCTGTGCCGCTCTGCTGCTTTCGACCTTCGGAGTCGGCAACGCCGCGACGAGCGTGACGCAGGTCGGTGCGGCCGGCACCGGTCATCTCATTTCCACCACGGACCCGGCGTGTCCGAACTGCCCGCCGCCGGCACCGTGTCCGGGCTGCTGGCAACCGCCGCTCGGCGCGCGCTGGCAATACCAACTTCAGGCGAAGCCGGGCATTGCCGACGACACCGGCGGGATCGACGTGAATATCTGCGAGTCGCCGGTCGACGGCAGCGACTGCGTGACGCCGACGGTGTTCGACATCGACCTGTACGTCGATCAAAGGGTGGTCGGCGACGGGAACTTCGTGGTGGATACGGCGGCCGTCGACGCGATCCATGCAGCCGGCGGGCACGCCATCTGCTACCTGGATGCCGGTGACGCCGAGACGTATCGCTCCGACTATCAGCAGTTCGTCGACTTCGATCACGCGTGCCACGGCTGTCTGATCGGCAACCCTTCAGTCAGGTGTTCCCCGACGAGTTCTTCCTGAACATCAACAACGACCAGGGACAGCGCGCCTTCATCCTGCAAGTGAACCGCGCTCGGATCGGGAAGTGTGCGGCGGCAGGATTCGACGGCGTCGAGTGGGACATCATCGATACCTACGAGGATCCGCACTCCGGCTTCCACATCAGCTACCGAACGCAGCTCATGTTCAACTCGCGACTTGCGAATATGGCCCACCAGTTCGGCATGTCGGTGGCGATGAAGAACGACCCATCGCAGGTGAAGGATCTGTTGCCGTACTTCGATTACGCCATCGTCGAGGAGTGCTTCCAATACCACTTCCGCTCGGGGCATCCGAAGCCGGGCGAGGACGCGTTCGTGCAAGCGGGGAAGCCGGTGTTCGAGGTGGAGTACCGGCTCGGTCGGGACACCTTCTGCCCGGATGCCGCGGTGCTCGGGTTCAACGCCATCAAGAAGAGCCGCACGTACTCGTTGTTCGCCCAGCCGTACCAGCCCTGTCGCTGAGAGCCGAACGGTTCACATGACCGCGAGCTGCCCTCCGTCGATCACCAGCGCTTCACCGTGGATGAACGACGCATCGTCGGAGGCCAAGAACGCGTAGGCGGCCGCGACCTCTTCCGCGCGGCCGGAACGTCCGAGCGGGATCTTGTCGCGCTCGTAGGCCTCCACGAACGCTCGATCGCCCATGGCGTCGTTCAGCGGTGTCGTGATGAATCCCGGGCAGAGACAGTTGACGCGAACCCCGTGACGGCCGAGCTCCACCGCCATGGTCCTGGTCAGTTGGAGGACGCCGCCCTTGGACGCGTTGTAGTGGGCGAGCTCTTCCTCGCCTCCGAGGGCGTTCGTCGATGCCATGTTCACGATGACGCCGCTGCCCTTGGCGACCATACGTCGCGCGACGGCCTGGGCCACAAGGAACATCCCGCGCAGGTTCACGGCCACCACGTGGTCCCACTGCTCGGGCCTGATGTCGAGGAAGCGGTTTCTCACAGCGATGCCCGCATTGTTGATGAGGACGTCGATCGCGCCGAGCACCCGCTCGGCTTCGGTCACGAGCCGGGCAACGTCGTCTTCCACGCTCACGTCGCACGCCAGGCCTTCGACGGACCCGAGTGGCGCGAGCTCGTCCACGGTGTCCCGCACCTCATCCGCATCGATCCCGCAGAACACGACACGGCACCCTTCTTCCAGGAACCGCCGGACTGTGGCGCTCCCGATCCCGCTGCTGCCGCCGGAGACGAGCACCGCCTTGCCGGTCAGCCCGCGCATCGAGCTTCTCCGACCACGGAGACGGCGGGCGCGCGACGCGCGGATACCATGCCGGGCATGCGCGGGATGGTGGCAGACGTGGCGGAGCCCAGCAAGGCCACTCACGTAACCGGTGAGCGCCCGACGTGAGCCGACAGACCGAGCTCCGACCGGAGGTCGCCGTTCACGGCCTCTTCGTTGTGTTCGGATTCGTCATCGCCGCGTTCTTCCCGTTCTTCGCGATCTACCTGCATGGCCGCGGGCTGTCCGCCGATCAGATCGGTGTCGTGATCGCGTTCACCGCGCTCGCTCGTGTCGTCGCCAATCCCCTGTGGGGCCACTACGCCGACACGCGGATCGGACGCCTGGCCGCGCTGCAGATCGGGACCGTCGGCGCGGGCGTGGCGGCCGCCGCGATGAACCTGGTGCACGGGTTACCGGCGATCACGATCGTCTCGTCGATCATCGCGGCGTTCTGGGTGGCGACCGGCGCGAACATCGACTCCATCGCACTCGTGCATCTGGGCGAGGAGCGGATGTCCGACTACGGCCGGATCCGCGGATGGGAGAGTGCTTCGTATGCGACGGGGTGTCTGGTGTTCGGCACCATCTTGCAGTTAGCAGGCGTCCGCTGGGCCATGCCGATCTACGCCGTCGCGAGCATCGGCGTCCTTGCGTGGACGACGACGATCGTCCGGGACCGACCGAAGGATGTCGAGGCACACGGACGTCTGGGCGCGGTGGGCGCCGTCTTCCGGGAGGCCCCGCGGTTCTGGGGGTTCCTGGCAGCGGTCCTGCTGGTCTGGGTCGGCTTCAACGCGGCCTGGAACTTCATCTCGCTCAAGATTGTGCACGAGGGTGGGGGACCGCTCCTGATCGGGATCGGGACCGCGCTCGGCGGACTCATCGAGGTCCCGGTCATGCGGGTGTCGTCGCGCTTCCAGAAACACTGGGGGTTGCGTCGCGTATACGTCTTGGGCTGCTGCCTGTATGCCACGGGCTTCCTGCTGTGGGGGCTCATCGACAACCCGACGATCGTGTCCATCCTCACGGTGTTCGAAGGCGCGGCCTTCGGGCTGATGTTCACGACCAGCGTGGTCGTCGTCGGTCGATTGCTTCCGTCCACGCTCTACTCGACCGGGAACTCGATGATCGGGATGGTCTCCTTGGGGATCGGCCCCATCATCGGCGCCGGCATCGGAGGGTTCGTCTATCAGCGCGCCGGGACGGTGGTTCTCTACTCGGGAGCTTCGGCTCTGGCCCTCGCCGGTGGTGTCGTGGCATGGTTCGCCCTGTCCACGCCCGAGCTCCGCGACCCTCAATCCTCTGGTCCCGAGCTCCCAGAACCGGAGCCAGAACCGGAGCCAGAACCGGAGCCAGAACCCGTTGCCACGTGACCGACCGAGACGACCACCGTATGTTCGTCCAAGAGCGCTGGCCGGAGCTCGCCGTCGCGTCGTTCGAACCGCTGGGAAACGGGTGGGACTGCTTCACCTACCTGGTGAACGGCGAGTGGGTGTTCCAGTTCCCGCGGCTTCCGGGCGCGGACGAGCGGGTACGGAAGCAGATCGCGATGCTGCCCGAGCTCGCGCGCGAGGTGTCCTCGGTAGTACCCGTTCCGACCTACACGTCCCTCGATCCACCGTGTATGGGCTACCTCCGGATCGACGGTTCGCCCCTGCTCACCGGGATCGACGGCATATGGCCCGAACGGCTCGGACGGTTCCTCTATGATCTGCACCTCACACCACCGGAGTTCGTCGGCATGCGTTCGTCGGCGGCGGCGGCGGTGCGCGAGGGAAATCGCCGCGAGATCGATGCGCTTGCCGAGCACGTCCTGCCGTTGCTGGATCCGAACGAACGCTCGAGAGCCGAGCGAGCGATCGCCGCATCATTGGGGGACGACGAGAACTTCCGCTTCGCGACCTGTTTGATCCATGGAGACATCGGCCCCGCGCACGTGTTGGTGACCGATCTTGGCGATCTGTCGGGCGTGATCGATTGGGGGGACCTCGAGGTGGGCGATCCAGCGATCGACTTCGCATGGAACCTGCATGCGGTTCCACAGGTCGGTGAGCGGGTCCTCGGCGCCTACGGTGGTCCTGCGGACGACCGGTTCCTCACCCGCGCTCGATCCGCCTTCATGCTCATGCCGTGGCACGAAGTGAAGTACGGCGTGACGACCGATCAACCGGCGTTCGTCGAGAGTGGGTTGGCGGGCGTTCGCGAGCGCCTGCCGATCTGACGAATTCGACGTTCCGCGTCCCGGCTGGCACGATGGTGTCCGAACCCCGATCGAAGGAGGAGTCACGATGGGTGACGAGGACCAGAGCATCCTGGACAAGGCAAGGGTCGCTGCGGGGGGTGCCGTAGACAAGGCGAAGGACGTGACCGGCGGCCTGGTCGAGAAGGCGAAGCCGCTCGTGGACAAGGCAGGCGAGGTGGCGGTCAGCGCGTTCGACAAGGCGAAGGATGTCACGGGCGACGTGGTCGAGAAGGCGAAGCCGCTCATGGACAAGGCGGGGGACCTCGCCGACAGCCTCTTCGACAAAGCCAAAGGGGCGTTGGCGACCGACAAGCCGACCAACGAGCCGAACGATAAGAGCACCAAGAAGGAGACTCACGAGTCGGAAAGCTGACGATGCGGCGCAGCGGGACTCAGCCGCGCCGTACCTCTTGTCGAGATGCGGACCGGCACGGCTCGACATACGATGAACACCCAAAGGTCAGCCAAAGGTCAGCCAAACAGGCCAAAGGTCAGCCAGAGGTCAGAGAGAGAG
>JAYUAK010000003.1:0-2741 GCA_043741335.1 Actinomycetota bacterium | reverse complement strand
GCCCTCCTCTATATAGACCGTGGGCGTCCAGGTCCAGTCTCGGGACCCGCCCGAACGTTACGCTCCCCCGGGAACTCTTCAGGATCCCCCGGCGATCCCTCCCAGCCGGACGCGGTCGATGATCTCCACACGGCCGTAGCCCAGCGTCACAACCTGACTCCGTTCGAAGTCACGTAACACGCGGTTCACGGCCGACCGCGTCGCTCCGAGAAGCGCGGCAAGCGACTGCTGCGGCAGTTCCACGACGCCGCCGTCGCTCTCGTCGAGCAGCAACATGGCCACCTGTCGATGGAGGTCGCCCGAGGAGAGCTGCAGCACCCGCTGCTGCGAGAACATAAGTCGGGCCGCGACGCTCGAGAGCCATCGGCGAGCCAGCGCCGGATGCGTCGCGATCAGGGATTCGAAGTTGGCGGACGACAGGAAGAGCGCCCGCACCTCGTCCACCGCACGTCCAGCGTAGGGACGGGGCAGCCCGAGGATCTGCCCGATGTCCCCGTCGACGTCACCCGGCCGCAGGTACCGCAGCACCATGCGGCGGCGGCCCTCTCGGTGTGACAGCTCGACGCGTCCGCTCCGGACGATCCACACACCGTCCGGAGGCGCCCCCTGGGGGAATAGCAGCCCCCCTCGAGTGAAGGTCTTGGACTCGAGCCGTGCCCCGAGATCCGTGAGGTCGGCATCCGCGAGCGGTGCCCACTCGCCCCGCCCCACACACCGAGCCATCCAGGCGGCCTCTCGATCCATCTCGCCGGGGCGGCCGGTCAGCCGCGCGAGGTCCATGGAGACAAGAACCCGGGACCCGGAGCCGATGTTCCACATCGCGACACCGGTCCGCTTCCTAGAGTCAGGGCACGGGAAGTCTGAGCGCTGCGATCCCGACGTCGGAGGTCGGGAGCCGGACCGTGAATCGAGTCCCGCTGCCCGATACGCTGAGAGTCTCGACGGTGCCTCCCACTCCGTCGACGGCGGCTTTCACGAGGTGCAAGCCGAGACCCACGCCGCCGTGGCGGCGCGTCGAGGATGCGTCGACCTGGAAGAAGCGGTCGAAGATGCGATCGACGTGTTCGGGGGCGATGCCGATCCCGTCGTCCTCGACCCAGGCGACGACCTCGCGTCCGTCAAGGCGGGCTCCGAGCCGACAAGGCGATCCATCAGGGGAGAACTTCAGCGCGTTGTCAACCAAGTTGCTCAGGACGAGCTCCAGCAACCGACCGTCCATCGCGACATCGGGGAGATCTCGTTCGATGTCTACGTCAACGCGCTCGGCGATTTGCCCCAGTCGTGCGACGACCGCGGCGGCAGCCTCATCTAACGGCGCGCTCCCGCTTGACTGCGCGGACTCGGTCAGCTGGCTAACCGTGAGGATGTTCTCGATCATCGCCCCGAGTCGTGCGGCCTGACGCTCGATCGCATCGAGGAACTCTTCTTGCGCGCTCGGATCGCCTCGGAACTCCGGCCGGTGCAGGGTCCTCGCGAAGCCGGCGATGGACGTGAGCGGCGTGCGGAGCTCGTGCGAGGTGATCGCAAGGAACTCCCCCTGCCGGCGACTCAGCTCCCGAAGCTCCTCGACGGTGCGTTGCTCCTGACGCAGGAGATCTTGGAGCCTCTGGTTCTGCGCGCGTAGGGTGCGCCCCAGCCGACGGACCACGGGTAGCTGGATCACGTAGATGGCGGCGAGCCCGACGAGCAGGGCGAGCCCCACGAGGCGGAACGGACGCCCGACCGGAACACCCGCCGCCGCCGTGTCGGTGTCGATCTCGACCACGACTGACGGATCCGGGCCCGAGCCGGACGGCGCGATGGGAACGTAGGTCGCCAGGATGCCGCCGGTGAAGCGACGCTCGTAGGCGTTCTCGGGGCGAGCCGGGTCGACGGTGGCGGAGGCGACCCGCCCGCCGAACGCACCTGTGAGGTCCTCGACCGGCGGGAACCGGTGGCCCACCAGTCGAGGTTCGTCGGAGAACAGCACGGTGCCGTCCGGGCCCCAGACCTTGACACGGACGACCGGGAACTGGACCCGGAGGACGTCCGACACCACGAGATCGCGCAGCACTTTGTATCTGGGGTCGTCGGGGAGCACCGGGCCCTCGAGATCGATCCGGGAGAGCGCAGGGTGGATCACCGAGTGTGTCACGAACTGCGCGTGCTCCTGCGCGGTGCTCTGAACCCGTTCGCGGATGACGGCAGCCAGGACCCACCACAGTACGACCGCGACGGCCGCGAACACGCAGAGCGTCGTGAACGCGAACCGCGGCACGAGACGGGTCTTGCCGGGATCGTTCATCGGTACAAGAAGAATCGGTTCTTACCGGTGACCCCTGAAGCACCCCGGAAGATCGGCCGGCCCGCGACAGTCGGTATGGCCGGAGTCCTTCCCCCTAGATGTGTGCGCTCGGGCACATTCGCGGGCGAGGCGAGCCGCCATCGTGGTTCTCCCGTTCGAGCGACCGAAGGACGGCCGCGCGGAAGGAGGCACCACATGGCACACAGCGACGCGAAAGCGATCGTGGCGAACCGTGACCGGTCGCTGAGGATCAGGAACGTCGGGCTGATCCTGGGGGTGGCGGGTGTCGTCGCGGCGACCGTGACGTTGATCAACGGGCTCGTCGCAGGGAGCATCTTGACGAACGAGACGGACGCGGGTCGCGTGGCAGTGCTCGCGGCCTGGGGCTTCGGGTTGGCGATCACCGGGTTCGCGCTCGGGAAGCTGGGCATCGCGACGGTGCTGAGCTCGGTCCTGA
>JAYUAK010000002.1:0-2757 GCA_043741335.1 Actinomycetota bacterium | reverse complement strand
AGCGTACGAAGGCGCTGATGCTCGGTGAGCCCGCCACGTGGTCTGCGCTCATGGACGCCCTCGTCGACATCGCGGTGCCGCACCTCCGTGCACAGGCGCAGGCGGGCGCGCAGGCGTTGCAGGTGTTCGACTCGTGGGTGGGAGCACTCAGCCCGGACGCCTACGAGCGGTCCGTGATGCCGCACATGCGCCGGCTGTTCGATGGTCTCGCGGATCTGGACGTCCCGACGATCCACTTCGGTGTCGGTACCGGCGAGCTCCTTGCCCTCATGCGCGCGGCGGGAGGCGACGTGATCGGCGTCGATTGGCGAACGCCGCTCGACGTGGCCTGGGAACGCGTGGGCAATGATGTCGGCATCCAGGGGAACCTCGATCCCGCGGTGCTTTCCGCGCCTTGGGAGGTGGTGGCGTCCGAAGCCGAGCGGGTGCTGACGCGCGCGGCGATGCGCGACGGTCACATCTTCAATCTGGGACATGGCGTGCCGCCTGAGACAGACCCCGACACGCTCCGGCGTCTGGTCGATAGGGTCCACGAACATACGGGACGAGGATAGACCGGCTCCGGTCCGCACTCGAGGGTCCGTCTCTCAAGGCAACCTCCCCACCTCCCGATGCCTGACGTGGAGGTGGTTTCCGCGTGAACGACAACGACGACCTTTCGTCGAACATCCGGCGCGAGGCGCGGGTCGTGGGCCTGCGCGGGTTCAACACGCCCTCGCTCGAGTCGGTCGAACGCCGGCGGCTCCAGCTCTGGATCCTCTCCGCTGTCCTGCTCGTCTCGGTGTCGCTCGGCGTCGTCGTCCTGTCCATCTGGCCGGTGACGCAACGCTGGTCGCCGGTTTCACCCGGCGTCCTCCGCCTCTCGGTTGTCCTACTCTCGATCGCCTTCTCGATCTACGCGGTCGAGCAGGAGCTCCATCTGCATCGTCTCGCACAGATGTTGATCGACGAGCGAGTCCTGTCCACCGCGCTGACCAGCCGCCTCCACGAGGTCTCGCTCTTGCTCGAAGCCGGGAAGGCGATCAACTCGGTTCTCGATCTGGATGCCGTCTTGAACACGATCTTGCGGAGCGCTATCGATCTGCTGGGTGGAACGAGCGGGTCGATCATGCTGGCGGAGGACGGCCAGCTGGTCTCAGCCAGCGTTCAGGGGAACGACCGCGCCCGTGGACGCAGGGTGCCGATCGGCGAGGGCATCGCGGGGCGCGTCGCCCTTTCTCGTGAACCCCTGCTGATCGATGGCGACGCAGACCCCGAGGACTTCCCGGGGTTGGTCCGACACGACGTTCCGATCGAGAGCGCGATCAGCGTTCCGCTCGTGAACCGCGAGGACCTGTTGGGGGTGTTGAACGTGAACGCCGCCTCGGGACGCACGTTCACGGAGTACGACCTGCGGGCCATGAGTGTCTTCGCAGAGCAGGCTGCCGCCGCGATCGCGAACGCCCGGCTGTATGAAGCGGAGCGCGAGCACGTCGCGGAGCTGATCGAGCTGGATCAGATGAAGCGCGACTTCCTGGATCTGATGACCCACGAATTGAAGACGCCGATCACGTCGGTGCTGGCGGCGGTCGAGATCGCCGGCCGGCCCGGGATGGAGTCCGAGCGCGATGAGATGCACGACATCATCGCGCGCCAGGGTCGGCGGCTGGACACGATGGTCGGCGGCCTTCTATTGGCCGCACGTTTGGAGCGCACCGACACGCCGCAGTCGGTCTCCGTGCTCGACGCGGCGGAACTGGCACGCAAGGCCGCAGCCGAGTCGAACGTGATGCAGCATCCGGTTGACGTGACAGGGGTAGATCGAGCGTGGGTGTTCGGCGACGAGGAGGCCTTGCGACACGTGCTCGAGAATCTGATCGACAACGCGTGGAAGTACGGTGTGCCGCCGGTTCGTGTCGACGTGACAGTCGAGGCGGACCGTGTCGTGCTCTCCGTGTTGGACGCCGGCGCCGGGATCAAGCCGGAGGATCGGGAGCGGATCTTCGAGCGGTTCCAGCGACTCGACAAGACGCGTGCACAGCCGGGCTTGGGGCTCGGTCTCCCGATCGTGCGAGGGTTCGCGCGTTCGCTCGGTGGTGACGTGTGGATCGACGATGCTCCGGGCGGCGGCGCGGCCTTCCACGTCTCGCTCCGTCGGGCCCTGCAGGAAGAGTGCGCCGCCGGATAGCAGGTTGCTCCGTATCCTGGGTGGATGAGCGACGCACCGATCGGCGTGCTGGTGATGGCGTACGGGACCGCGAGTGGCCCCGACGACATCGAGCGCTACTACACGGACATCCGGGGTGGACGCGTCCCCACACCCGAGCATCTGCAAGAGCTGCAGGATCGGTACGCCGCGATCGGCAACGTGTTTCCGCTGCTTGACACGACCCGAGCTCAGGCGGAAGGTCTGGTCGATCGGCTGAACGCCGAGGCGGGCGACCCGAACGCGTTCCGTGCCTACCTGGGGATGAAGCACTCGGCGCCGTTCATCCCGGAGGCGATCGAAGCGATGCGCGCGGACGGCGTGGAGCGCGCGGTCGGGATCGTCATGGCGCCGCACTGGTCGGGGATGTCGGTCGAGACGTACATCGACCGCGTCATCGAAGCGACGCGGGAGGACGACCGAGGCCCGGCGTTCACGTTCGTTCGGAGCTACCACGACCATCCCGCGTTCATCGCGTTCCTGACGGCCCGGGTATCCGAGGCGCTCGGCAGGCTTTCGGACGAGCAGCGTGCAGGGGCCACGGTCGTGTTCTCCGCGCATTCACTGCCCGT
>JAYUAK010000001.1:0-2768 GCA_043741335.1 Actinomycetota bacterium | reverse complement strand
GCGCGACCATCGAACCGGTCGCCGAAGCCGACGGAGCGCTCGAGCCGGTCGAGGTCGCCGTGGGGGGCGAAGCCTGATGGACTGGCTCGACTGGATCCTGCTCGTCGTTCGAGTCGTCGTGGTGTTCTTCGCGTTGTTGATCGCGGTGATGCTCTATATCTGGATGGAGCGCAAAGTGATCGCGGACTTCCAGACGCGCAAGGGGCCGATGCGCGCCGGGCCGCGAGGCATCCTGATCACCCTCGCGGACGGCATCAAGCTCTTCTTCAAGGAAGGCATCACCCCCACGAACGCCGACCGCCCCGTCTACGCCATCGCGCCGGTCATCGCGATGATGCCTGCGTTCCTCGCGTTCGCAGTGATCCCGTTCGGCACTCATGTGACGCTCTTCGGACGGATCGTGCCGTTCCAGCTGGCCGACCTGAGCATCGGGATCCTTTGGGTGCTGGCGATGACGTCGATCGGCGTGTACGCGGTCGTGCTCGCCGGCTGGTCGAGCGGTTCCAACTACCCGTTGCTCGGCGCCATCCGCTCGACGGCGCAGATGATCTCCTACGAGGTGGGGATGGGACTGGCCCTGATAGCCGTCCTGCTCTACTCGGGCCACCTGCGCATGTCCGACATCGTCGCGGCGCAGGACCGGGTGTGGAACGTCATTCCGCAGTTCCCCGCGTTCGTCGTCTATCTCATCTGCGGTCTGGCCGAGACGAACCGGCCCCCGTTCGACCTGGCCGAGGCCGAGACGGAGCTCGTCGCCGGGTTCCACACCGAGTACTCGGGGATCAAGTTCGCCATGTTCTATCTCGGCGAGTACGTGAATACGGTCACCGTGGCCGCGATCGCTGTGACGCTGTTCCTGGGCGGCTGGCGCGGGCCGCACCCGAGCTTCGCGCTCTGGCTCTGGCCGCTCCTGTGGTTCCTCTTCAAGATCACCGCCGTCATCTATGTCTACATCCTTGTGCGCGGAACGTTGCCTCGCATGCGCTATGACCGGTTGATGAACTTCGGGTGGAAGCGGCTGATCCCGTTCGGGCTCGTGTGGGTGCTGGTGACGGGATTCGTCGTGGTGGCGCCCACGGAATTCAGCCGCAAGTCGATCTTCACGGGCGGAGCCGTGCTGTTCGGCGTTCTGTTGCTCGCCACGATGATCGCGCCGCTGTTCGCCGCCAAGCCCAAGCAGGAGGTGACGTCGTGACGACACCGGACGCTGCCCCCGACAACCAGACGGGAGGCATCGTCGACGGCGCGATCGCGATAGCCAAAGGCATGGGCACCGTCTGGAAACAGACCTTCCGTCGCGACAACACTGAGCAGTATCCCGCCGAGATCGTGCCTTCGCCGGAGCGTTCGCACATCGGGCGGCATCTGCTGAACACGCATGAGAACGGTCTGGAGAAGTGCATCGGGTGCGAGCTGTGCGCGTTCGCGTGCCCGGCCGACGCCATCTGGGTGGAGGGCGCGGACAACGATCCCGAGAACCCGACGTCTCCCGGCGAGCGGTACGCGAAGGACTATCAGATCAACTACCTCCGCTGCATCATGTGCGGTCTGTGCGTCGAGGCGTGCCCAACGCGTGCGCTCACCCTGACCAGCTACTACGACCTCGCGTTCACGACGCGCGAGGACGCCATCTGGACCAAGGAGCAGCTGCTGGAGCCGCCGCCCGAGCTCGGCTCCGATCCGGTCGACCGGGAGGGTCGGTAGTGCAGGCCGACCTCATCTTGTTCTGGGTGTTCGCGCCGATCTCGGTCGCGAGCGGCATCGCGATGCTGCTCATGCGCAACGCGGTCCACGCCGCGCTGTTCCTGATCGTGAACTTCTTCTGCCTCGCCATCTTCTACCTGATCCTCGGCGCGCCGTTTCTGTTCGCCGTGCAGATCATCGTGTATGCCGGCGCGATCATGGTGCTGTTCCTCTTCGTCATCATGCTGCTCGGCGTCGACCGCATCGAGGACGTGCGAGAGCTGCGGCTCGTCGCGCAACGCCCGATCGCGATCGTGCTCGGCCTTGGGTTCGTGGCTGAGGTGTTCTTCGCGGTGCGGACGGCGATCGGCTTCTCGCGTCACGTGCCGGCGGGATTCGACGCGGTCAACAAAGGCGGGAACGCGCAGGCGATCGCGCGAGTGCTGTTCCGCAACTACTTCTTCCCGTTCGAGGTGACGTCGATCCTGTTGATCATCGCGGCGATCGCCGCGATGGTGCTGGCCCAGCGAAAGGCGCCCGCGATCACCCAGGCGGAGATGGACGCGCACGTGAGCGATCCGGAGCCGGTCCCCGCCGGGTCGGAGGCGACGACGTGAGCACGCCGATCGCCTACTTCTTGGTTCTGTCCTCGATCCTGTTCTCGATCGGCAGCGTCGGCGTGCTGGTGCGGAAGAACGCGCTGCTCATCTTCATGTCGATCGAGCTCCAGCTGAACGCCGTAAACCTGGCCCTCGTCGCGTTCTCGCGGATGCATCGGAGTCTGGACGGCCAGATCTTGGCGTTCTTCTCGATGGTCGTGGCAGCCGCCGAGGTCGTGGTCGGACTCGCGATCATCGTCTCGGTCTACCGGCGCACGCGCTCGGTGAGCGTGGACGACGCGGAGGCGTTGCGCGGATGAGCGTGCTCGCGCTGACACCCATAGGAACGCCCACGTCCGCCTTGAAGCTGCTGTGGTTGATCCCGGCGTTGCCGCTGGCAGGCGCGGCGATCAACCTGTTCGCCGGCAAGCGTCTCGGAAGATCCGCCGGTGTGTTGTCAACAGCACTCGTCGGTGCGGGTTTCGT